>NZ_QUGN01000001.1:0-289251 GCF_003479085.1 Clostridium sp. AF19-22AC
CCCTGGGGTTCGGACCGCACAATTGATTCAGCAAGTTTAGCAGAACGGTTTTGGGAAAGCCGGCCAGAGAGGGTGAAAGCCCCGTAGGCGAAAGACGAGCTGACATGGCGGTATCCAGAGTACCACGAGACACGAGAAACCTTGTGGGAACGTGCGGGGACCACCCCGTAAGGCTAAATACTCCTTAGTGACCGATAGCGCATAGTACTGTGAAGGAAAGGTGAAAAGGACCCCGGGAGGGGAGTGAAAGAGAACCTGAAACCATATGTTTACAAGCTGTGGAAGCGCTTTATATGCGCAACCGCGTACTTTTTGTAGAACGGTCCGGCGAGTTACGCCGGCTGGCAAGGTTAAGCACTGAAGGTGCGGAGCCGAAGGGAAACCAAGTCTGAAGAGGGCGCCAAGTCAGCCGGAGTAGACCCGAAACCGGGTGATCTATCCATGTCCAGGTTGAAGTTGCCGTAAAAGGCAATGGAGGACCGAACCCACATCCGTTGAAAAGGGTGGGGATGAGGTGTGGATAGGGGAGAAATTCCAATCGAACCCGGAGATAGCTGGTTCTCCTCGAAATAGCTTTAGGGCTAGCCTCATATTCAAGTCTTGCGGAGGTAGAGCACTGAATTTCCTAGGGGGCGTCAAAGCTTACCAAAGAATATCAAACTCCGAATGCCGTGTAGATGATGTATGGGAGTCAGACTGTCCGAGATAAGTTGGGCAGTCAAAAGGGAAAGAGCCCAGACCTACAGCTAAGGCCCCAAAATGTGTGTTAAGTGGAAAAGGATGTGGGATTTCGAAGACAACTAGGATGTTGGCTCAGAAGCAGCCATCCATTAAAAGAGTGCGTAATAGCTCACTAGTCGAGAGGTCCTGCGCCGAAAATGTCCGGGGCTGAAACACACTGCCGAAGCTTGGGAATTGATGAATGTCAATTGGTAGAGGAGCATTCTTAACAGCGGCGAAGCTGTACCGTAAGGAGCAGTGGAGCGTTAAGAAGAGAGAATGCCGGAATGAGTAGCGAGAGGAAGGTGGGAATCCTTCCGGCCGAATATCTAAGGTTTCCAGAGTAAAGCTGATCTGCTCTGGGTAAGTCGGGGCCTAAGGCGAGGTCGAAAGACGTAGCCGATGGACAACAGGTTGAAATTCCTGTACTATGATATGACAGAACTGTGGGGACGCAGGGAGAGAGCACATCCCGGGGGTGGAATACCCGGGGCAAGCGGGGTAGGGGTATGCCAGGCAAATCCGGTATGCAACCCGAAGACGTGACGCGGAGCGAACTTATAGTAGCGAAGTGTGTGAGCTGACTGCCAAGAAAAGCCGCTATTGTTCATATCATACCCGTACCGTAAACCGACACAGGTGGATGAGGAGAGAATCCTAAGGCCGACGGGAGAAGCATTGTTAAGGAACTCGGCAAAATGACCCCGTAACTTCGGGAGAAGGGGTGCCCCAGAAATGGGGCCGCAGAGAATTGGCCCAAGCAACTGTTTAGCAAAAACACAGGTCTATGCAAAACCGAAAGGTGAGGTATATGGGCTGACGCCTGCCCGGTGCTGGAAGGTTAAGGGGAGAGGTTAGCGCAAGCGAAGCTTTGAACTTAAGCCCCAGTAAACGGCGGCCGTAACTATAACGGTCCTAAGGTAGCGAAATTCCTTGTCGGGTAAGTTCCGACCCGCACGAAAGGCGTAATGATTTGGGCACTGTCTCAACAATGCACCCGGTGAAATTGAAATACCAGTGAAGATGCTGGTTACCTGCGCCAGGACGGAAAGACCCCATGGAGCTTTACTCCAGCTTGATACTGGGATTCGGTATTGCATGTACAGGATAGGTGGGAGGCTAAGAACTTATGACGCCAGTCGTAAGGGAGCCGCTGTTGGGATACCACCCTTGCAGTACTGGGTTTCTAACCATCGGCCGTGATCCGGCCGGGGGACAATGTCAGGTGGGGAGTTTGACTGGGGCGGTCGCCTCCGAAAGGGTATCGGAGGCGCTCAAAGGTCTTCTCAGAATGGTTGGAAACCATTCGCAGAGTGCAAAGGCATAAGAAGGCTTGACTGCGACACCGACGGGTGGAGCAGGTACGAAAGTAGGACTTAGTGATCCGGTGGTATAAAGTGGGATTGCCATCGCTCAACGGATAAAAGCTACCCTGGGGATAACAGGCTTATCACTCCCAAGAGTTCACATCGACGGAGTGGTTTGGCACCTCGATGTCGGCTCATCGCATCCTGGGGCTGAAGTAGGTCCCAAGGGTTGGGCTGTTCGCCCATTAAAGCGGTACGCGAGCTGGGTTCAGAACGTCGTGAGACAGTTCGGTCCCTATCCGGCGTGGGCGTAGGATATTTGAGAGGAGCTGACCTTAGTACGAGAGGACCGGGTTGGACTGGCCGCTGGTGTATCTGTTGTCCTGCCAAGGGCACAGCAGAGTAGCCAAGCCGGGAAGGGATAAACGCTGAAGGCATCTAAGCGTGAAGCCCCCCTCAAGATGAGATATCCCATAACGTCAAGTTAGTAAGACCCCTTGAAGACGACGAGGTAGATAGGGCAGAGGTGGAAGTGCGGCAACGCATGGAGCTGACTGTTACTAATAGGTCGAGGGCATAACCAAGCAGGGTGATAGGAAATGGATGGAAGATTCTTTGTATGTGGTTTTGAAGGTATATATACAGACGGAATGAGGGAGACGGTACCAATTAGGTATCGTTTTTTTATGCATTTTTTCTCCAAATTGATAAACAATTCTGAAAACGGAGTGCAAAAGGGTCTGACCCCCTTGCACTTTATTGTCAGAATTTTGCAACTTGACATTATCGAGTATCGATATTATAATATAAATAGAAATATCGATACTCGATAATACGGGAGGAGGCGCTCTCATGAGAAATAGGAAAAGGGTTTTAAAGGGGTTTCATTACTGGGAATGTGATTCTTTTGGTGATTATTTGCACAATATGTCTGCGGAAGGATGGCATTTTGTGGAATGGAAGCTGGGATTGATTTTTGAGAGGGGAGAATCGAGGGATTACTATTATGATGTTGAGGCTTTTCCAAAAGGAAGTGAGATGGATACAAGGCCTGAACCGGACACGGAGGAATATGCGGAATATTGTGAAGCAGCAGGATGGAAGTTCATTGACAGCAAGCAGAGGTTTTGTGTGTTTCGGCGGGAACAAGAAGATGCACTGCCAATTGTAACACAAGAGGAACGTCTTCAAAATATAAAGAAAGCCGGATGGAGGAAATGGGTGTCAGATTCCATAGGTATGCTTTTTATCACAATTCTCATTTGGTTAGAGTTTTTAACAATCAATTTTGAAAGATGGATATTTTTTGACCTTATGCTCTTCTTAATACTTGCGGTTACTGTTGGAAGTATAACGAAGATTCTGGAATGTTTTGTCATGATACTGGAAGGACATAAGAAAAAGGCAGAGATTGCAGCAGGCAATATTCCCTATTATGGAGGTAAGTTTCAGGCGGCCGCACGTTTTTTTCGAAATTATATGTGGGTATTTGTAATAACAATTGCTTCTGTGATTGCATGTATTCAAAAATATTATTATTTAGCAGTGATTGTACTTGTGTTTGTTTCGATTATTTTTCTTATCACAGCCGTGATAGCTGTACGAAGGCCTTCCAGGGCTGATAACTGGATATTTCAGATAGGAGGAGCTCTTGGCCTGTTAATGGTGATAGTTCCTGTTATCGTACTTATAGCAATAACAGCAGGCGACCAACAGATAAATAATCTATCGATGCAGGAGATCCCCTTATTACAATCAGATTATAAAGAGACAGCAGGAAAAATTGATTTAACAGATGAGGGACATTTTCAGGGAGTTTTAGGTTCGATGTCCTATTTTCTGGTCCGCTATGACGAGACAACAAATTCCGTAGGGGACAGCAGCGACAGTTTATGGTACTACGTTTATGAGAGCAGCCACTCATGGATTTTGAATAAAATATGGAAACAGCACTTGGAAAAAGCAGATGGAGCGAGGGACTGTACACAGGAGTGGCGGGCAGAAGCTGCTGTATGCAGCGGGAGCCGGGGAACTATCTATACCGTGCTTTATCAGGAAAAGCTCCTGTATTTATATTCAAATGATCCACTTGATGAGGAACAAATCGATATAATCCGTACGAAACTGAAATTAGGAGAGATCATGTAAGTTGTATATAATAAATAGAAGGCAGGTATAATATGGCACGAGAACAATTTCAGACGTTGACAGAGCCGATGTATTATATTTTACTGGCCCTGCTGGAAGAATGCTGCGGCGTTGATATTATGGATAAAGTAGAAAAAATATCAAAAGGACGAGTGAAAGTAGGGCCGGGAACACTTTATGCTATGCTGTCGAAATTTGAGAAGAATAAAATCATAAGACTTACTGAAGAAGAGGGGCGCAGGAAATCGTATATCATAACAGAGCGCGGGATGAAAATGCTTAAGAAGGAATATGACCGCCTTAAGATAATGACCGGAGATGGAAGACGTTTAATGGAAAATATCTAAAAATCATTATTTTTTATACTTTAAATATTAAGAAGATTCTGAAAACGGAGTGCAGAAGGGTCAGACCCCTATGCACTCCATTTTCAGAAATAAATAATAATATCTGTAAATATACAGAAAAAATTAAGAAAAACTTAAACTATACAGCTTTTTTTATTTGTAATCTCTGTTATAATATAATCAAGAAAGAGTCTGTATGGTAATGTTCGTATTCAGATATAATCTCTGAAGGAGGTGAGATTTATGAAACGGAAGTGTAGAAGTGGATTGGCGCTTGCATTGGCTTTTGTTTTGACGGGGGCGGCGTGTATGTTGCCGGTGATTCCGGTTTCTGCAGAGACAGGAGCCGGTGTTGAAAGTAAGGACGTAAAGAAAATAGCTGTGAACGTTCAGACAACTGATAGTATTACATTAAAAGCAGAAGATAATTACGAATATGCCATAGAGACGGAAAAGGATAATGTGAAGACTTGGAAATGGGCGGAGGCCGGGCAGTATGACAGGACGAATAAGACTGTTATATTTAAAGGCCTTCAGGCAGAGACCCAGTATCGGTTTGGCTGCAGACTGGCAGGAAGTACCGAGGCAGTGAACCAGATTACAGTGCAGACATTAAAGAAGGCTGAGAATGTCCAGATACCGGAAAATCAGAATACACCGGCATCGAATGTACCGGACAACAGTCAGGAACAATCTGGAAATACGCAGGATCCTGTTCAGGTACCGGAAGAAAATATACCGAATGTACAAGATCCGATTGGTTCCGCCCAGACGCCGACAGGCGGGGAGAAGATTAAGGAAGAGGATAATAAGAATCAGTCAGACGAAGTTATCAGTCAGACAGATGGTCAGCCGGAAGGTAATGTCCCTGTAAATGATAATAATATGAAGGCACCAGACAAGCTGTCATCAAACCAAACGTTACCGAAACCGTCTGCTCCGGTTGTATCAGAAGTAAAGGATGTAGAAATCACACTGAAGCTGCCGGAAGATGCAGATACAAAGTATAATTATGAGTACAGTATCGATGGTATAAAATTCCAGAAAGATCCGGTATTTAAAGGCTTGACGGAGAATACGGAATATAAGTTTTACCTTCGGATTGCGGCAGGCACCTATGATAATAATGTTTATCCTGCAAGTGAAAACAGTGATCCTACTAACATGAAGACATTGAAGGCTGCACCTGAAAAGCCTCAATATCCGCCGAAATTGGCAGAAAAAACAGATACAGGAATTACCTTGAAGGCAGCGGACGGGGAAAAAGAGCCAGAAACTCTTGAATTTGGAAGGCTGACTTCTGCGACAGATATTGCATGGAATTCAACAGGAGTGTTTGATCAGCTTACACCGGGGACAGAGTATCAGTTTGTTACCAGACGCAAAGTTGATGAAAAGGAACAGATGCAGGGATTATCCAGTGATGTACTTAAGGTTACGACACTTCTAAGTGCGGCAGCGGCTCCGGCAGCTCCGGAATTACAGAAAAGGACAGATACATCCATTACCTTAAAAGCTATTGACCAGCAGCAGTATGCAATGCTGATGGCAGATGGCAGTGCAGTCTGGCAGGACAGTGCAGTGTTTGACGGATTAAAGCCGAATACAGCATATTCGTTTATTACACGGATGAAATATAATCCGGATATGGATATGGAAAGCGCAGCTAGTGCAGCAGCAGCCTTTAAGACGGTTATTCGTTTCGAAGGTGCAAAGATAACCGGTATTACTCCGGGTGGTTCATATGAGGAAGGAACAACACTCACATTTACGGCGGCCGGTGTCGGTATGGAGAATGCATCTCCTCTGGCCGGTGATACGAGATGGGCGCCGAAATCCTGGAGCTGGGATGGAAAATCTTTTAAGAACTGGGACAAGGAACCGTATTCATACACTTATAAGTATACAACACCTGGTAATTACAAGTTAAGAGTTGCTTTCCAGCTTGAAGAGTGGACCACAGGCGGCTGGGTATCTATGGGCGAGACGAATACGATCACTACAGAATTTAAGGTTATTGCAAAAAAGGTGATTTATACAATTACAGCAGAAGCAGGAGCAAATGGTAAGATTGAACCAAAAGGCAGTGTAGACGTGGAAAAAGGAAAAGACTGTGAGTTCAAATTTACTCCGGATAAAGGATACCGCGTGTCAAAGGTTACCGTAGACGGCAAGGCAGTTTCTGTAAGCAATAACCGTTATACGTTCTCAAATGTACAGGGTAATCATAAGATTTATGTAACCTTTGAGAAAGACAACCGTACACCTAAGACCGGTGATACAACACAGGTGGCATTGTTTGGCGGCCTTGTTACGATTTCAGCAGTATTGATCCTCATGCTTGTGTACAGAAAGAGAAAGCACTTATAATAAAGTAAAAATGATAATGGCTAGAAAATGAAATGCGGAAAATAATTCCAGAGTCACAAAGGGCATTATATATGGCTAAAACAATTTGTCATATATGATGCCCTTTTGAGCGGATATCATGCAGGATGTGAATTATTGGTTTAGTCTGCCCTTGCTGTGACATGTTTATATGGTTCAGGCTGCCTGTTGATAATTAGAAGGCTCAGCACCATCGCAAACAGCTGCGAGGCAGGGACGGAGATCCAGGTTCCGGAGATACCTGCCAGTTTGGGAAGAAAAAGCAGCAGTACAAATAGGAAGAATACTTCCCCATATATCAGTATATATGCCCACATATTTTTTCCGGTCGCATAAAAGTAAGCTGTCGTTATCCTTGAAATACTGACAAATAGATATCCGAGGAGAAAGACAGGCAGTATGCGGGCGGCATTTCCGGCAATCGTACCGGAAGCACCGAATAATTCCGCAACACTCCTTCCTGCAAAAAATAAGACAATAAAACTGAATAATGCTGTGAGTAACCCGAAACGATAAGCCATATTCCGGAATTGCTTTGTTTTTTGGACATTACCTTCCCCGTAGGAAAGGCTTAAGAGAGGCTGGCACCCGTCGCTGACTCCCTGTAGCAGTAATAGGACGATACAGGAAATATAGCTGACCGGTGCATAATATGTTACAGCCAGTGTCCCACCGGTTAGTGCGGCACTCTTATTGATCAGAATTAATGTAATATTAGGTGAAAAAGTAAGTCCAAACGGGGAGAGCCCAACCTTAAGTATGTTTTTTACGAATGAAACCTTGTGTCCCTGAAAATGGAACAGAGGGACCTCTTTTTTTATAAACAGGCAGATCAGACATACAAGGAAGGTAACTGCCTGACCGCAGACGGTAGCTGCTGCAGCCCCCGTCATTCCGAGAGGATATTTCCACACAAACAGATAGTCCAAAATGATATTAGTAAAAAAACCTGCAGTCATTGCAAGCATTGCAGCGATGGAACTGCCCATATTCCTTATGAATGGTACAATACCGGTGCCGAGTATCTGGAAAACTGCGCCATAGGTAATATATAGAACATATTCTTCAGCAAGCACCTGAATATCACCCGAAGCGCCGAAAAACTGTAAGATGGCCGGGGCGGCAGGCAGATATATCAGTGTCAGAATTATGGATGACAGGACAAGCATGATCAGTGACATGCCGAAATACTGTCTGCCCCGGGTATGGTCATTAGTTCCGAGGCTTATAGCATATTCAACTGCGCCGCCCATTCCAAGCCCGGTGCCGGCGGCCTGCAAAAAAGCAGTGAGAGGGTAGGCGACATTGATAGCGGCAAGAGCACTGTCCCCCAGTGCGTTTCCAACGAAAAAGCCATCTGCAATTGCGTATACCCCAGAAAGTGCAAATGCAAACATAGACGGAATAACGCAGCGGAAAAATTCTTTACGTAGGTTCATCAGTATCAGCCTCCTTGAATAATTTGTTATAAAGGGCAGTAATTTCTATCAGGGCACGGGATTTTTCCTGGCCGAGTGAGTTCCAGACAGCACACTCATGTGCCTGCAGTTCATTGACTGCAATCTGGACAAATTCATTACCCGCATCTGTCAGGAGGATATCCTTATGGCGGCGGTCCTCTTCAGAAGGCACAAGTGTGACCCAGGAACGTTCCATGAAATGCTTCAGGATGGTATTGACAGTCTGCTTGGGGAGTACCCAATCCCGGCAGATGTCTTTCTGTTTACAGATTCCTTCCGATTCGGAGAGTGAGAGTATGACCAGAAGTTCATAGTAAGACAGGCCATGCCGTTTTGCCCAGTCTTCATACAGGCTTGTCGTTTCACGCCATAGTGTGGTATATAATTTGATTTGTTCTAAAGATGTCTTCATAAGAAGTCCTCCATAAATAATAGTCTGTTTACGGACTAATATTAGCACAGAGATTTACAAGATGTCAATAGAAAAGAAAAATCCGCCGTTTGTAAAAAAATAGAGCCTTGGTCAGGCCCTATTCCGTTCCCCCGTAAGTTGGATTTGTATCTCTACATATCGTTCCTTTCCGATTGGCAGCTGTGTACCATCTGTCAGTGTTGCCTTATACCGCCGTATAGACTGGATATACCTCAGGTTGGCCAGATAACTGCGGTGGATATGCAGAAACTGGGGATGTTCCATATTTTTAAGAGATGTCCGTGCAACAAATGCCCCACTTTCTGTATAAATGGTGCATAATTTATCGTTCGATTTGATATACAAAATTTCTGCAGGGAACAGAAAACGGACATTCCCATCCAGATCCTTTATCCGGATCTTTGTAAGATCACCTTCTGTCAGTTCTTCAATATGCATACGGTCGAAGAACAAAGCCTGCGGTGTATTGGCGTGAGCAGCCTCGAACGCACTGGACAGGAATGTTGCATCAGCTGCGTGGGTGGCATGAGCGTGAATCAGCTTCAGAAAATCCTTGTGCTGGTTCCATACAAAAGTAAAGTGCATTTTCACGGCCAGAAGAGAACTGTCTGGCATTGATGCAGAAGCAGTGAATCTGCCATAAGTGATCCAGATATGGCGTTCATGGATCAGTATGCTGTATTCCTCATGTGAAATTTCAATGGCCGAGAGGGCACATTCTGATTCCACCTGCTTTAAAAATTCCTGGATTCCTTTCGTATACTGTACATTGTAATCCCCGATCCAGACAAAGTCCTCATCTAAAAGGTCGATAAATTCCGGTATCCGGCGGCTTACGAGTGCGTACGACAGTTCACGTGACTTATCGAGTACTTCCTGCTCTGTAAAATGATGATATTTCATAGCGGTTTCCTCCTTTTTGCTTATAATATAGTTTATATTATACAGTATTTTCAGGTAATATGTAAATACATGTCAAAAATTTCAGTTAGTTTATATGGATAAATGTCGGCTTTAAAGAAATATAAAGTGAAATGTTTAAATCCCGTTTAGGCGAAAGAATCAAATTAATTGTTTGCAAACTGTGTGAAGAATGTTAAACTGTTTTTTTTACAAGAGAGGTGCTAATATAACAGTAAATAAAAGTATAAGGAAGGGATCAGATAATGGAATTTATTTTAGAAAATGAAGAGTTAACCGTTAAGATTCAGTCATTGGGTGGAGCGCTTTCGTCTATAAAGACGAAGGATGGACTGGAATACCTGTGGCAGGGGGACAGAAACTATTGGAGTGGGCAGGCGCCTGTCTTATTCCCGATATGTGGGAGTTTAAGGAATGATTCTGCAAGGATAGGTAAGAATCAGATAACAAAGATGCCAAGACATGGGATTGTCAGAAAGAGAGAATTTATCTGTGAGAAGAAGGAAAAAGACAGTGTTTTGTTCAGTATTGAAAGCGATGAAGAGATGCTGCAGCAGTATCCCTATCATTTTAAGCTTGGAATCCGATATACATTGTTGAAAAACAGAGTGATAACAGAATATTGTGTGGAAAATAAAGGGACCGAAGTCATGCCGTTCTTTATCGGCGGACATCCGGGATTTAACTGCCCTCTCTGTCCGGGGGAAAACTATGATGATTACCGTCTTGTTTTTTCAGAGGAGGAGACGTGCAGTGTGCCGTATCCTGTAACGGAGACAGGTCTGATTGATATGGGGCGCAGGGCCGGTTTTCTGAATCACCAGCAGGAACTGCAGTTAAACCATGATCTGTTTTCACGGGATGCAGTGATTCTGGATGAACTGAAGTCCAGAAATGTAAAGCTTTGCTCAAAAAAGCATGAAAAAGGGGTGGAGCTGGCATTTGCTGATTTTCCATATCTCGTATTATGGTCCACGGCAAATAAGGGGCCGTTCGTGGCACTGGAACCCTGGACAGGGCTCTCTACCTGTAGTGATGAAGGTGACGTGTTTGAAGAAAAAAGAAACGTTCAGTTGGTTGAGGCGGGCAAATGTAAGGCGTATAAGTTTGATATCAAAATTTTCTGAAGTCCATCTGTAAATTTCATGGAAAAGGTACATAATAAAGAAAAAAGTGAAGGATGAAAATTACGTTTCCTTCACCGGAAAGGTATGGACCTGAATATGAAGTTTGACGCAGTTTATTTTGAACCCGGCAGTTTAACATATCCTCTGGGGAAACAATTGAAGGAACAATTTGCAGCTCTGCCGTGGATTCCGATAGAGAGCCATAATTCCATAAAAGAAATGCAGGAGAAACCGAATTCTGAGTTTGGGCGTATGAAGCGGAATCTGATTATCGGAACCCGGAAAACGCATAAATATGTGGAGAACCATAAGGTGTCGGATTATCTGGTACCTTATACCTCCTCCGGCTGCACCGCCATGTGCCTGTACTGCTATTTAGTTTGCAATTATAACAAATGTGCGTATCTGCGTCTGTTCGTTAACAGGGAACAGATGATGGACCGCCTGGTCAGGCAGGGGAAAAAGAGTGAAAGAGAACTGACATTTGAAATTGGCAGTAACAGCGACCTTGTTTTGGAAAATACAATTACAGATAACCTGTTGTATACAATACCAAGATTTGCGGAAGAAGGGACCGGGAAGATTACGTTTCCGACAAAATTCCATATGGTAGAGCCGCTGCTTGGCCTTTCACACAGGGGGAAGGTAATCTTCCGCATGAGTGTAAATCCGCAGCCGGTTATCGAACGGATTGAGCTGGGTACTTCGAATCTGAGGCAACGGATAGATGCCGTAAACGAGATGTGTGAGGCAGGCTATCCCTGCGGACTACTGATTGCACCGGTTATATTGATGGATGGCTGGAAGACGATGTATACAGGACTACTTGAAGAACTAAAAAGCGGACTTAGCAGTAAAGTAAAGAAACAAATGTTTCTGGAAATTATTCTGATGACTTACTCATATGTCCACCGTGCCATCAATGGTGATGCATTTCCCGGAGCGGTCGATTTATATGATAAAGAATTGATGACCGGCCGGGGAAGAGGGCGCTATTGTTACAGAAATGAGGCAAGAGAGGAGGCGGAGCTTTTTCTCAGATCTGAAATCAGGCGGATACTGGGGGATGTACAGATCCTTTATATAAGTTAGCTAAGGACATTCTGTATCAGTTCAGTTTCCGGAATCCAAGAGGCGTCATTCCCGCCATTTTCCGGAAGATGGAGATGAAGTGACTCGAATCGGTAAAACCTACATTTTGTGCAATATCCTGAACTTCCATGCGCGGGTTTGTGAGAAGGAGTTCTTTCGCTTTGTTGATCCTGTAAATGGTAAGGTATTCATAAGTAGAACATCCAAGAAATCGTTGGAACAGCCGGGACAGATACTGCGGGGTGACGTAAACCCTGCGGCTGAGCTCCTGCACGGTGAGTTCAGTGGGATAGTTTGTTTCAATATCCTGTATTGCAGGGGCGACATACCTTTGATATAGAGGGTCGTCCATTAAGCTGCGGGTATAGACGCCGTCTGCAAAATACATCAGCAGGCGGTAACAGTCCGATGACAGGGCTATGACATCCAGCGGCGGATTTTCATATTTTTTTACAACATCAGAGATCAGGGCCTCAATCTGTGCGCCCTGTTCTTTTTCTATGAAGATATATTGCCTGTTTCCAAGCAGTCTGGAGATGCTGCTCTCAATTGTACCCGTAAAAGTAGCAAATAAAGTATGCCATTCATTCGTTTCTTTTGCATAGGAATGGCGGATAAAAGGCGCAATTAAGACACCTTCTCCTTCATGAAGAAAAAACTTTTTGCCCTGGATGAAGATTCTCCCGGTGCCTTTTTCGGACTGGAGGTAATGGTAAAGGGGGTATCCTTTTGGACGGGAGGTACTTTCCTGCACCCAGTGGCTGCCTACCGAGTCAAAAGTAAATGGTTCCGTGACCGGGATGTTTCTAAAATAGATTGCCATGATTATCTCCTGTTTCGATATCTTATATTATTTAGCTTAACATATTACACAATACTTTGTCTATCCATAATATAATCGCATTAGATTGATAAGATTTATAAGGAGATGGATGGTATGGAGAACAAGTTTAAAAGAATTTTATATGGCGGGGACTACAATCCGAATCAATGGCCAAAAGATGTTTGGGATGAGGATATGAGGATATTTAAAGATGCACGCATTAACAGTGCAACAATTAATGTATTTTCCTGGGCCAGGATTCAGCCGGCAGAAGAAGTTTATGATTTTCAGGAACTGGATGGAATTGTTGAAATGCTGGGCAGGGAGAACTATGATATTGTGCTTGCGACGTCGACGGCGGCTCTGCCGGCCTGGATGGTAAAGCGGTATCCAGAAGTAGCAAGGACGGACTATGAAGGCCGTCACCATAAGTTTGGCCAGCGGCATAATGCGTGTCCGAATTCACCTGTTTACCAAAAATATGCAAAAGCACTTGCAGCAGAGCTGGCAAAACGGTACGGAAGCAATAAGCATATTGCATGCTGGCATATTAACAATGAGTACGGCGGGGAGTGCTACTGCGAAAAATGCGAAAAAGCGTTCCGTGTCTGGCTGAGGAAAAAGTATCAGACGCTGGAAGCGCTGAATAAAGCGTGGAATCTCGAATTCTGGGGGCATACCATATATGACTGGGATGAAGTTGTACTGCCGAATGCACTGAGTGAAGGTCTGGAGAATGATAAGACAGCATTTGCTGGTATTTCGATTGATTACCGCAGATTCAATTCTGACAGCCTTCTTGGCAATTATGTTATGGAGCGCGATGCAGTCCGTGAGTATGACAAAGAGACACCGATTACGACAAACCTGATGGGAACATTTAAGGGGCTCGATTATTTTAAATGGGCAAAAGAGATGGATATTGTATCCTTGGATAATTATCCGAGTTATGATACACCGTGGAGCCAGACGGCGATGCGCCACGATTTAATGCGTGGATTAAAAGACCAGCCATTTATGCTGATGGAACAGACACCCAGCCAGCAGAACTGGCAGCCGTATAATTCACTGAAAAAACCGGGGCAGATGCGTGCCCAGAGCTATCAGACGATAGCGCATGGTGCCGATACAATTCAATTTTTCCAGCTCCGCCGTAGTGTGGGAGGCTGTGAAAAATTCCACGGTGCAGTGATCGCACATGTAGGAAATGAAGATACAAGGGTATTCCGGGAAGTGAAACAGCTTGGAACGGAACTGGAAAAACTGGCGGACACAACACTTGGAGCGGTCAATGAGGCAGAGGTCGGGATCATTTTTGACTGGGATAATTACTGGGCTCTTGAATATACAAGCGGTCCTACGGTGGATCTTAAGTATGTCGAACAGATTCATCAATATTACAAGTATTTCTATGAACATAATATCGCGGTAAATATGATTCCTTATGACGCAGATTTCAGTAAATACAAAGTAGTGGTGGCGCCTGTACTCTATATGGTGAAAGAGGGGATGCAGGAAGCTCTGGAAGCTTTTGTGGAAAAAGGCGGGATACTTGTTACGACATACATGAGTGGTATTGTGGACCAGTCTGACAATGTTCATCTGGGTGGCTATCCGGGACCTCTGGGCAGGCTGGCAGGCATCTGGGTTGAGGAAATTGACGCCTTGGCGCCGGAGCAGACAAATTCAGTGGTCTTCAATGATGGAGAGGAGGCTGCAGGCAGGCTGGTCTGCGATATCATCCATTTGAGGGGCGCAGAATCTGTCGGAAATTACGGATCTGATTTTTATGCAGGAAGCCCGACTGTTACAAGAAATCAGTATGGAAATGGAATCGTATATTACATAGGAACCAATATGAATGAAGACGGCCTTGGAAAAGTGATGGGGATGGCAGCAGGTGATGCAAAGGTGAAGCCTGCTGTTGAAATCGAAACCGGACTGGAAATCACATGCAGGAAGAAGGATGGACATAAGTATTACTTTGTAATCAACTTCAAAGATGATGAAATAGAAATGCCCGATTGTTTTGCAGGATGCAAAGACATGCTGTCAGGGGAAACAATTCGCGGGGGTGAGATACTTTCCAAATATGATGTGAAAATGATTTGCGTTGAGGAAAGGGTATAAGGAATAACAGAATATATATTTAACAGTCGAGGGGATACAGCTATGGGCTTAGCATAGGGTCGATGCTCCTTGATGAACATGAGCCGCTGGTACATAGTACCCTTGCCACAGGTGGCTTTTAATGAACTGATGCGGTTACTGTCACACCAGAAGGATGTGCACAGTAACCGGGAATACAGGTTTACGAGTGGATATTGTAATTTAAGGTTGTATTGGAGATGGAAAAGGGATAAAATTTAAGGAGAAGGTAGATTTTTCTATAGAGGAATTGTGGATTGTAATTAGGAGAATTGCAGTTGACCAGATACTAATTATGTGGTGCGAACCAGAAGTGAACATAAAAACACTGGGGGATTCGCACCAGAAAAAATGCACAAATTGAGTGTGCCTGTAAATAAAATGAAGAGAAAATGAGCGTAAAGTAGATAAGTTAATCAGATGTTTAGGTGAAAATGACTAAATATTTGGAGAAAAAATTGTCTATTTTGCTGTCGTTCCCCTTGTGGGGACGTGGATTGAAACGTTGAAAAGAATTGTCATGAATGTTTACAGGGAACGTCGTTCCCCTTGTGGGGACGTGGATTGAAACTTCCCACCCAAATAGTGGTATTCCGTCTTTATCCGTCGTTCCCCTTGTGGGGACGTGGATTGAAACCCGCCTATTGTTATTTGGTCCCATCTCCCATATAGGTCGTTCCCCTTGTGGGGACGTGGATTGAAACTGCTCTATCCGGTCAGATACTTCGTTCGCACGATCGTCGTTCCCCTTGTGGGGACGTGGATTGAAACGGCCAGTCCACCATAGTGATCCTGACTGTCTATCTGTCGTTCCCCTTGTGGGGACGTGGATTGAAACACCCAAAAACATCACAATGTCAGAGTAGCGGGTATGTCGTTCCCCTTGTGGGGACGTGGATTGAAACTTCGATAGTCTCATAAGCCGACCAAAACCAGTCATGTCGTTCCCCTTGTGGGGACGTGGATTGAAACAACCGTCAGTCTCATGGGTGTAAAGGTACGAAACGTCGTTCCCCTTGTGGGGACGTGGATTGAAACAGAAAGCCATGAAATATGTAAGAAAAGAATATAGTCGTTCCCCTCGCGGGGACGTGGATTGAAACCTGTATTCAGGCTCCGTTATGTCTTTAGAGCCGTCGGTCGTTCCCCTCGCGGGGACGTGGATTGAAACTTGTTTTTGCCGAACATATACATATATCCAAGAATGTCGTTCCCCTTGTGGGGACATGGATTGAAACATGGTTGGGTCATGTGTTATAGCCATAATCTTTATGTCGTTCCCCTCGCGGGGACGTGGATTGAAACTATAATGTACTTACAGGCGC
This sequence comes from Clostridium sp. AF19-22AC, assembly GCF_003479085.1. Lineage (NCBI taxonomy): Bacteria > Bacillati > Bacillota > Clostridia > Eubacteriales > Clostridiaceae > Clostridium > Clostridium sp. AF19-22AC. The sequence goes on from NZ_QUGN01000001.1 coordinate 16,240, forward strand.
TGGCACGCCGAGTACGGTCGTTCCCCTCGTGGGGACGTGGATCGAATTTAGATGGAGGTGCCTTATGAACCGTTTATTTTTCAGCTTAACAATAGTTTCACTGTTAGTTTTAATGATTTCTGGTATTGCTTTTTTAATAACGGGGATATATCATCCAATTGCCGGATTGAGTCTGCTTTTGTATATGGTGTCTTTTGCCGCGTATCAAAAGACTAGAAAATAAGCAAGATTCTCCAGTATTGTGGCCTATAGTTAATAACATGAAAATATGGAGGAACAATGAACTATAAGATAAGGAAAATGAGAAAAGATGAGTATCAGTATCTTGATGATTTTCTATACGAAGCAATTTTCCAGAGAGAGGGAGATGATCCGGCTCCCAGAGAAATAATTCTTAATCCAGAACTACAGGTCTATATTAAAGATTTTGGCATGCTGCCGGATGATTACTGCCTGTGTGCTGAAGTTGATAACAGGTTAGTCGGTGCTGTGTGGGTAAGAAACATTGCCGGGTATGGCAGTGTCGATGATGGGACGCCTGAATTTGCCATTTCTCTATATAAAGAATATCGTGGGTATGGTATCGGGAGTGAGTTGATGCGTCAAATGCTGCAACTATTGGGGAGCAAAGGCTATAGAAAAGTTTCTCTTGCGGTGCAGAGGGACAATTATGCTTTGAGTATGTATAAAAAGGCCGGTTTTCAGATCATTGATGAAAATGCGGAGGAATTTATAATGGAATATAATTTCGTATGAGTTAAAGGTGGGACGACTGAATTATATCAGTCGTTTTACTTTATACGGAATAATTAAATCATCGGCTCTATGCTACAAAGATATCAGTGGGGGAAGTAACAAAATGATAATGTGGGTCAGTATCAAGATATGGTACTGATCTATTTTTATGCTTATTATTTTATAGGAGAGCACACCATATGAAATAATAAGCCCTCCGTGTGGAATGCTCCCTTCGGCGTAAGTGGTAGATGTTACGATGCGGCTGATGCAGAAAACTTTCCTGATATGGTTATAAGGTTATTATAAACTATTATATAAAGTGCAAATATAACAAAATTCTAATTATAAAACTGTTATATTTGACGAAAATATGAATTAAGTACAACACTTTTACTTAATTCATTGACAAAACAAAAATGCGAATGTATGATGAGATTAACTCGAAGAAGGCCTTTAAAAAATTTGTGGTGAAAGTGAGATGGTAGAGATTTGAAAGTATTATTAGCAGGAGAAAGTTGGGTAACCAGAGGGGAGAATGCAGTTGGACTGGATGTTATCGGCATGGGCTCTTACACGGAAGCGGCAGGAAGTTTCATGGAGAAGATCAGTGGACACGGGATTGAGTTTACATATATACCAGGGCAGCGTGTTTCAGTAGACTTTCCAATGACAGAGGAAGAGATGAAAGAATATCAGGTTATCATCATCAGTGATATCGGCAGTAATTCCATCCTGCTGCATCCTAAAGTACAGAACAATTGCGAGAGAATTCCAAACAGGTTAAAAGAGTTAGCCAAATATGTGGAACATGGCGGCGGACTGCTTATGTGTGGCGGTTACATGGGTTTTTCCGGATTTATGGGGAAAGCGAGATTTGGAATCACACCGTTGGCCGGGGTACTTCCGGTAACATTATTAAACTATGATGACCGCATCGAAGAACCATCGGGCGTCATTCCCCAGATCCATGTGAAGGATCACCCTATTTTACAAGGCGTTGAAGAAAACTGGCCATATTTCCTTGGATATAACTGTTTGAAAGCCAAAGAAGGGGCAGTGGAGATTGCCAGTGTAAACGAGACGGACGCATTTATTACGGTATGGGATTACGGGAGCGGGCGCTGCGGGGTCTTTGCCAGTGATATAGCACCACACTGGGCGCCGCCGGCATTTTTAGACTGGAAATCTTATGGTTTATTCTTTGCAAACTACTTAAGATGGCTGGGACACGGAGGATTATAAAATTGGGATATGATAAAAGTTATGCAAAATATATGGATCATACAGTATTAAAAGCAGATACAACGAAAGAGACATTAAAGCGGTTCTGCGATGAAGCGAAGGAGTATGGGTTTGCCAGTGTCTGTGTGAATCCTGCAAATGTTCCATTTGTAGCAGAACAACTGAAAGGCAGCAAGGTAGCAGTATGCAGCGTGATCGGTTTTCCTTTGGGGGCGTGTACGACATTTATCAAGGCATTGGAGGCTCTGGAAGCTGTTAAGAACGGAGCAGGGGAAGTGGATATGGTTATTAACATCGGAGCTCTTAAAGATAAGGATTACGATTATGTAAAGAAAGATATCGAGGCGGTCGTAAATGCCGCACATCCTCAGGCGGAGGTAAAGGTTATCATTGAGACATGTTTCCTGACGGATGAAGAGAAGGTAACAGCCTGTAAGCTGGCGAAAGATGCCGGGGCAGATTTTGTGAAGACATCTACCGGGTTTGGAAGTGGTGGTGCAACAGCAGCGGATGTGCGTTTGATGAAAGAAACTGTTGGAGAGATGAAAGTGAAGGCATCCACAGGAATTAATAACCGTAAGGTATGTGATGAAATGCTTGAGGCAGGCGCATGCAGGATGGGGACAAGTAAAGGTATTTTTATTGTTAAGGATGAGGAGCCGGACTTGTAAGCGAAAGCCTCACCCGCTTAGATGAATGAGAAGTTACAATCAGATAATATTATGGAGGATTTAGATATGAGAAAGAAAATAAAGAAGTTAGTAGGAGTTGTACTTGCAGCAGCATTAGTATTGGGAATGACAGGATGCAGCATGGACAGCGGGACTGCGAAGAGTGAAGATAAAAAGACAGAGAGCAAGGGAGAGGAGAAAGCGAAAAAAATCGGATTGTCCCTCTGGGCATATGACAGTCAGTACTGGACAGAAGTAAGAGACGGAGCACAGGAGAAGTGTGATGAACTGGGATACGAACTGGTCATTGCCGATCCGAACAATGTACCTTCCCAACAGGTTTCTGACATTGAGAATTTTATTACGATGGGAGTCGATGCGATCATCGTGGCAGCAATTGATCCACAGTCGGTATCAGGTGTTTTAAAAGAAGCAAGGGAAGCGGGGATTAAAGTAGTTGCACAGTCCATCGAAGTGAATGAGGATGAGTGTGACGTATACTCATCAGCGGACGAATACCAGATGGGTGAGATGACCGGAGAAGGTGCAGGAAAATGGATCGTTGAGAAGTTTGGCGATGACGCGGTTGAATGTGCAGTGCTGAACTATGATTCTAACCCGTCCTGCATCCCGAGAGGAAATGGCATGGAAGAGGGGATTACAAAAGCGGCTCCGAATGCAAAGGTTGTGGCGAGGCAGGATGCCAGCACAATCTCAGACGGGCAGTCTGTGACAGACTCTCTTCTGCAGGCAAATCCGAATCTCAAAGTCATTGTATGCCAGAACGATGCAATTGCGCTGGGGGCATGTTCAGCAGTGCAGGCAGCAGGAAAAGATACGGATGATTTTTATATCGGCGGGATTGACAATACAGACGAGGGCAGACAGGCTATCGCAAAGGGCGGGGCATACCGTGCAACTCTGGATATCATCGCAAGAGAAAACGGATATCAGGATGTGGAAATCTGTGAAAAATTATTAGGCGGAGAAGAAATGGACTGGCGGTATGTGATCGAACCTAAATTAGTTACCTACGATGATGTGAAGGATGAAAGCAAATAGTAAGAGGTGGCAGGATGCAGGATAATTTACTGGTAATGAAAGATATCGTGAAGACTTACAGCGGGACTGTAGCACTGAACCATATGCAGCTTACTGTAAGAAGAGGCACGGTGCACGCTTTACTGGGAGAAAATGGTGCAGGAAAGTCCACTCTGATTAAAACGCTGGCTGGGGCGATACGCCCCGACAGCGGAACGATCGAGTATGAAGGACAGACATATCAGGGATTTGAGCCAAAACAGGCATTGGAATTAGGAATTGGTGTGGTATATCAGGAATTTAATCTGGTGCCGTATCTGACAGTAGCTGATAATATGTTTCTGGGAAATGAGCCTGTAAAAGGTATCCATTTAAACAGAAAGCAATATTACAAAAAAGCACAGGAAATATTCGGGATGCTGGGTGTTGATGTGGATGTAAAAGCCCAGATAAAGAACCTGCCGGTTGCATATCAGCAAATGGCGGAGATTGCAAAGACTGCTTCGAAACAGGTAAAACTGCTGATTTTGGATGAGCCCACTGCTGCACTTTCCGACTCAGAGGTGAATGCATTGTTTCAGCTGATTCGCAGACTGAAGGCACAGGGGGTTTCTATTATTTACATTTCGCATAGGATGGAAGAACTTGATGAGATAGCAGATGACGTGACGATTCTGCGGGATGGAGAGTATGTAGAGACGCTTCCAATCGGTTCCTGCACAAGAGAGCAGCTCATCGCGAAGATGGTTGGAAGAGAACTGGGCAAACAGTTTCCGCCGGGACATTTTGGAACCGATAAAGTGGTATTGAAAGTGGAGAACCTGAGAAATGACTATGTAAAGGATGTCAGTTTTGAACTCCATGAAGGCGAAATTCTGGGATTTGGAGGTCTGGTAGGGGCCGGAAGGACAGAGGTTGCCAGAGCTATTTTCGGAGCGGATTATGCTGCCGGAAAGATTGAAGTTATGGGAAAAGAGGTTATCATTCGAAGTCCGAGGGAAGCAATCCATAATGGAATTGCATTTATAACGGAAAACAGAAAAACAGAAGGACTGATCTTAAAAAGGAGCATCAGGGAAAACATTACGATTAGTTCTCTTGATAAAATGATCCGACACAAACCAACGATTAATAAAAAAGAAGAGAAAAAAATTACACAGCAGTATGCAGACAAGCTGAAAACAAAATGTGCCGGGCTTGAATATCTGGTATCAAGCCTTTCAGGAGGTAATCAGCAGAAAGTAGTACTTGCGAAATGGCTTCTGACGGAATCAAAGATTATTATTTTCGACGAGCCGACCCGGGGGATTGACATCGGGGTAAAGCAGGAAATTTATCAGATTATGAAGGATTTAGCAAAACAGGGAATCAGCATCATCATGATTTCTTCAGAAATGCCGGAGCTGATTGGTGTTTCTGACCGGATTATTATTATGAGGCATGGGAAGATAGCTGGAGAAGTGAACAGTGAAGACTGCACACAGGAACAGATATTAGATATTGCATTACATGAGGATTAAGGCGAAAGGAGCTTTTATGAAAAGGAGAAAAGGCGAGGTGTTCCAGAAATATGGAACTGCTGTAATCTTGGCATTACTATTTGTATTCTTTGCATTAAGAACAGAAACATTTTTATCTGTCAGCAATATATGGAACATGCTTAGACAGACGGCTGTCACAGGAATAATTTCACTGGGGATGACGATGGCTATGCTGACAGGAGGTATCGATTTATCAGTTAGTGCCGTCGTTGCAATATCATCAGTGACATGCAGTATGTGCATGGTAAACATGAAACTGAATATGTGGGTTGCGATTTTGATTGCGCTGCTTGCAGGACTTGCGGCAGGTTTTGTCAACGGGCTGTTCATTACATATATTAAAATCCCGCCGCTGATTGCTACACTTGGCACGCAGACTGCAATCAGGGGACTTGCTTATATTATGACGGGCGGATATACCGTTTATGGTTTCCCAAAAGCTTTTGATTTCATAGGAAAGGGATATATTGCCGGGATTCCGGTACCAGTCATCATACTTGTCATTGTCCTGATTATAGGCTGGTATGTGATCAATAAGACGAAATTTGGCCGCTATCTGTATGCAATAGGCGGAAACAGTGAGGCTTCGAGGCTTTCCGGAATCAATGTGAACCGCCGCCTTGTGATGACATACGCCATCTCAGGAGGTCTGGCGGCCCTTGCAGGAATCATTGAGCTCTCAAGGCTGAGTTCGGGCCAGCCGAATGCGGGTGAGGGTTATGAAATGTCCGCTATTACCGCAGTTGTATTGGGTGGAATCAGTGTATCGGGAGGAGAAGGGAAGTTCAGCGGAGTTGTTTTCGGTATCCTGATTATGGGGATTTTGTCGAGTGGTCTGATTATGATGAACGTTTCCACTTACTATCAGCAGTTGATTAAGGGGCTGGTCTTATTGTTTGCGGTAAGCATCGACCAGATTTTAAAACTGAATCTGCTGTCCAAAAGCAGCCGTGTCCGTTCATAGGCGGAGAAAGGAGTAATATATGTTGTCGGAAAGACTTCAAAAGATAAAAGACAGAGTTTTTGATGTGGAATTCCATGAACCAAATACGTGGTATTTTGCAGATGTGAATATTCTAAATGATGAGAATAAGAATGAACCTTTGGTAGTCAGAAAAGGACTGTCTTCCAAATTTCTCGGGGAATCGCTCCCAGTCGTGATTAAGCCGGACGAACTGATTGTGGGTAATCCAAATATGAACAGTGTCGGATTTGGTTCTGTCGTACCGCAATATGCAACTCCGAAGGAGGAAGCATATGGCGCAAAATATAAACTGAATGAAAAGTCAGTTTGGGGGCATCATCCGCCATATTGGGAAAAAGTCCTGAACATCGGGTTTAAGGGAATCATCGCAGAGATCGGGGATGCCATTGAAAAGCAATATGATACAGGGCATCCTGATATGAAAGCAATTGCTGAATACAGGGCGATGCTCGCGGGGATTGAAGGAGTACTGATTTTTGCCGAAAGACATGCGCAGGAGGCCCTGAAAATGAGTGCGGCGGAAGAAAATGCTGACAGACGCAGGGAACTGTTCCAGATTTATAAAAACTGCAGCAGAGTTCCATACTTTCCGGCGGAGACCCTCTGGGAGGCATTACAGGCTTACTGGTTTACATATTGTCTGGTGAACAGCGGCGGTGAGTTTGTACCTCTCGGACGTGTAGACCAGAATGTATATCCTTTCTACAAAATGGATATAGAATCCGGGAGGATTACAAAAGAAGAAGCGAGAGATTTATTAGGTTCTTTCCTTGCAAAATGTAATGAAAGAGTCTGCACAGATACAAAAAAATGTGAGAATCACTACGATTTTGGCGTGTTTTCACAGGGGGTCCCGCCAAAGTTCGCGAATGATATGGAAGAGACAGGGGGACATGAAAGTGGAAGCTATGACAGCCGGAGCCTGATGTGGAAGGATGAGGATGATCCATACAGTGAGAATAATTTCAACTTTGGGCAGTCAGCCAATGACTGGCTGATGAACATGGTTATCGGGGGTCTGAGGCCGGATGGGGAGGACGGGACAAACGAAGTGTCCTATGAGCTATTGAATCTGCGTTTTGAAATGGATTTTGTCATGCCGACCTTATCTGCAAGAGTATCCCGTAAGACACCGGAAAGTTTTTGGAGGGCATTATCAGAATGTCTGAAACATAGTCAGGGAGAACCGGCTATTTATAACGATGACCTGATTATACCCGGGTTTGTTGAAATTGGTGTTCCTTTGGAAGACGCCAGAAATTACACAAACGATGGGTGCTGGGAATGCCTGATTCCGGGAAAGAGCCATTTCAGTTATGCGCATGTTCAGAATCTTCGCTGTCTGGAGTGGGTGCTGACAAGAGGGAAGACTCTTTTAACAGGGGAACAGGAAGGGATCGATACAGGGGAACTGTCTCAATATGAAGATTTTGAGGACTTTTATCAGGCATATTGTAAACAAGTAAACTCACAGATCGACATGCAGGTGGAAAAGAGACTGGAAAATCTGGGCTTATCCTGTGCAATTGCGCCAGACCCGCTTATGTCATCCATGTTTGAAAATTGTATTGAAAAAGGGCGAGATCTGACAGACAGGGCGATCGTCCCGTACACCTTCCATCTTGTCCTGATTACAGGGCTTTCGGATACGGTAGATTCCCTGACGGCTATTAAAAAACTGGTATTTGAAGACCATGAGGCGACCCTGGAGGATTTCCGGGATGCGGTGATGCATGACTGGGACGGGTACGGAGAACTTCTTCACAAAGTAAGGACCCAGTGCCCGAAATATGGAAATGACGATGACTATGCAGACGAGATTCTGCTGCGGGTTATCCGGGATTTTGAGGACCATGTTTCCGGCTGGAGGGAAAGGCAGGACGAAATCATGGTTCCGTGTGGAATCGGCACATTTGAAAATTATGCGGCCCTTGGCTGGAACTTAAGTGCAAGTCCAGATGGCAGGAAGGCAAGGGAGGCTCTGGCGCCGAACTACGCCCCGACGCCCGGAATGGACATTCAGGGACCTACGGCAGTAATCAAAAGTGCTACCAAACCGGAACTATTGAAATATTACTGTGGCTGTCCGCTGGATATTTCTCTGAATGCCAGTGACTTTATGGGGGACGTGGGCACCATGCGTATGACAGGAATCCTGAAATCGTTCTGTGAGCTGGGCGGCTGTATTGCAACGATTACCACCTGCGATATTGAGGAATTGAAGGATGCAAGGCTCCATCCGGAAAACCACAAAAACCTGATGGTAAGAATGGGCGGGCTGTCTGCATACTTTATAGCGATGTCACCGGCGCAGCAGGAAAATATCATACAGAGATTTTCAAAAGGGGCTTTGATAAAGTGAGTAAGATATGTATATCCAATATTCAAAAATTCTGTGTCTATGACGGACCCGGGATACGGACTGTAGTATTCTTCATGGGGTGCCCCCTGCGGTGCAAATGGTGCCAGAATCCGGAAAATTTTTATCATGATCCGGTCGTTATGTTTGACGAATTAAAGTGTACCGGATGCGGGATCTGTATTGAGCGGTGCAGGAACCATGCAATAAGCAGAGGCACATCAGGTGGTATCCTGCTGGACCGCAGGCTCTGTACATCGTGCGGGGAATGTGTCCTGCATTGCCGGCAGCAGGCGCGGGAAGTGTGTGGTAAAATCATGTCTTTGGAAGAAGTATATGAGGAAGTCATGAAAGATGAAGTGTTTTTTAGAAACACTGGCGGTGGTATTACATTAAGCGGCGGGGAGTGTACCCTGTTTCCGGAGTATGTGTCTGTGCTTCTGAGTAAGGTAAAGATGAGGGGCATTCATACGGCAGTCGAGACATGCGGGTTCTGTGAACTGGAAGCATTGGAGGAGATAGAACCATATGTAGATTTATTTTTATATGATATAAAGCTGATTACACCTGATCTGCATAAGAAGTGGACCGGGCAGGACAATGGTAAAATCAGGGCAAATCTGGAGCATTTGTTAGGGAACGGCCGGGAAATTGTAATAAGGATTCCTCTGGTTGCAGGAGTAAATGACGGAGATGAATTCAGGGAGATTCTGGATTATCTGAAAGGACTCCGGGAGATCAGAAATATTCACATTCTTCCGTTCCACCAGCTTGGATCATCAAAATACAGATTATCCGGGCAGGACTATGAGATGGAAGAATGGGGGGAATGCCCGGTTAAGATTGTTGACCAATGCGCTCTGATGGCTGAGAATGAAGGATTCAAAGTAAATGTGGGAGGCTGGAACTTGTAAATAAATATTTGAAAGTATATAATTGAAATGTGGAATAAATTACCAGGAGCGTATATGATGTTAAAGAATACAAATATAGTAAAGATGGCCAATCAAGCGTTGGTATTGGACTCAATTAAAAAGAATAAGATGATTACAACGGAAGAGATCATCAGCCAGACAAGGCTGAGCCGTACGACAGTGCTGACCATGATGAAAGAACTGGGGCAGCAGAAGCTTATTGAGAAACGCGGCAATGTCAGGCAGTCCGTGGGCCGTCAGCCTATTTTATATTCTTTAAGCAGGGATGTATATTATGCAATTGGGATTGATGTTGACGTTGCACCTATTTATATGGCCATATCCAGACTGGATGGTACGATCGTCTATTCCAGACAGTGGGACGTCTCGGAGAATGCTGACGGCAGGGCGATTAAAGAGTCCATTGCAGAGCATGTGAGCAGGGCGTTTGTAGAGGCACGAATCAGCCGTGATAAGATTATCGGGATGGGAATCGGACTTCCGGGGGTTATGAACCTTCAGGAGAATATAGCTGAGAAGATCAGCCGTATACGGGGATGGGAAAACTTTGATATTGCAAAAGAATTAGGCGATGTTTTTGATTTTCCAATCTACGTTAGGAATGATACCCATCTTCTCGGACACATGGAGATTGAATCAGAGAATGAAAATATGCTTTACATCCTCCATCGTTCCGGTATCGGTATGGCACCGATCATTAATGGGGAGGTGTATGAAGGGACCTTCGGAAATGCCGGATATATCGGGCATACACGGATTGGCGCCCAGGGCAGGAGATGCAACTGCGGGCTGAAAGATTGTCTGGAGGTGTACTGCTCCAAAAGAAGCATTGAGAAATCTTACGAAGAGACCACCGGTATCAGGCTGGGGTACGATGCTCTTATAACGGCAGCCAGGAACGGGGATGAGAATGCATGTGAGATTTTTAAGACGGCAGGCACTTATTTCGGTATAGGAATCACCAATGCGATTAAGACCTATGATATACTCGGTGTCGTGATTGGGGACCTGCGGTGTCAGGAAGACCACATTTTCTTTCAAAGTATACAAGACAGTGTAGCGGAAAATTCCGTTAATTTCAGTGTAAAGCAGCCAACCGTAAGGCTCAGCAGCCATAAGAAAGACGAATATGGCATGGGAGCCTGCCAGTTTGTACTGGAGAAATTCTTTGAACAGCCTAAATTCCATACGAACATAAGTGAAAATGGCGGTGAATGGGTTGAGACAATGTAAATATAATGTAGGAATTGATATAGGAGGAACAAAAGTCAATATCGGGATTTTCCAGAAAACAGGACAACTTGTGGATAAGGTGAAGATTCCATCCCAGCAGGGGGAAGATATTGAAATTTTTGTGGATAGGATAGGATGTGAATTGAAGCGGCTGGCCCAAAAGTGCGGGATCATGATTGAGGAGATCGAATTTATTGGCTTAGGTGTTCCGGGGACCGTTGATATGAGAAGTGGTATCGTAGAATACTGTCCTAATTTATTCTGGGATATGGTCCCTTTAAAGGAGTATTTTCAGACTATTTTCCTGAAACAGGAAATACAGGTCATTCAGGATTCCTGGGCAGGTGCGCTGGCGGAGCATGAGTTTGGTGCAGGGATCGGATATGCAGATATGACCTGCATAACTCTGGGGACGGGAATAGGCGGGGGAATTATCGCAAATAACCGGATTTTTTCAGGAGGAATGCACTGCGCCGGGGAGATCGGACATACGATCATAGAAAAGGACGGGCGCGGCTGTAATTGCGGTAACTGCGGATGTCTGGAAAAGTATGCTTCCGGGAATGGAATATATGAACAGGCGCTGGAATATTTCCCTGAGAAACTGCGGGGAATGAAAGAGGGGGCGGAGTCTGTATTTGAGCTGGCTTATCAGGGCTATGAACCAGCCCTCAGGCTGATAGAGAACAGCGTGCAGATGCTGGCTGTCGGACTGGCGAATCTGGTCGGAATCATCTCGACGGAGGCGATTATTATCAGCGGAGGGCTTTGTGAGCATGAGGAGTTGATATTAAAGCCATTGCAAAAATATATATTAGAATATGGATATCATTCCTGGACCCGCCAGAACAGGCTTGTAGTCAGACAGGCAAAGCTTGGAAGTGATGCACCGATGATCGGGGCGGCTTTCATATATAAAGGACTGGGAATATAAATCATACAAGGCGGCTGGTTTTCATCAGCTGCTTTGTTTATTTCATACAGGGTTTTTCTTTCATGTGCATCATCCTCCCATAAAATGGCAATACTCCTTTTGAAAGGAGGCAGAACAATGCTGGAAGAAAACGTGTTAGTATCATTTTTGAGGAAATTTGACGAGCAGCCGTTTCTCGTGAAAATGAATGGCAAAGAATACTTAATCGGGGAGGGGAAACCCACCTTTACGGTGAAGTTCCATAAGATGATCCCCATCAAAGACTTGGTGACAAGTACGTCCCTCGCATTGGGAGAAGCCTATATGGACGGAAATCTGGAGATTGAGGGAAACCTTTATGAGGCGCTGAATCATTTCTTAGGACAGATGGATAAATTCTCTACGGACCAGAAAGCGCTGAAGAAGCTGATTTTCTCTTCTCCGGCAAAGAAGAATCAGGAGAAGGAAGTGCGCAGCCATTATGATATAGGAAATGATTTTTACAAGTTATGGCTGGACGAAACATTGAGTTATTCCTGCGGATATTTCCGGCGGGAAGATGATACGCTTTATCAGGCTCAGGTCAATAAAGTGGATCATATTCTGGAGAAACTGTATTTAAAGGAAGGAATGAACCTGCTGGATATCGGATGCGGATGGGGATTTCTTCTGATTGAAGCGGCTAAGAAGTATCAGGTGCATGGCACTGGGATCACATTAAGTGAAGAGCAGTACAGAGAATTTAGGCACCGCATTCAGGAGGAAGGACTGGAAGACCTGTTGTCGGTAGAGTTGATGGATTACCGTGATCTGCCGAAGACAGGAAAAAAGTTTGACCGGGTTGTGAGCGTGGGGATGGTAGAACATGTTGGACGTGACAATTACCAGCTGTTTCTGGACTGTGTAAATCAGGTTATGGAACCGGGCGGGCTGTTCCTCCTGCATTTTATCAGTGCGTTAAAAGAACACCCGGGTGACCCTTGGATTAAAAAATATATTTTTCCCGGCGGCATGATACCGAGTCTGCGGGAAATGCTCTCTGATATGGCGGAGGATAATTTTCATACTCTCGATATAGAAAATTTGAGACTTCACTATAATAAGACATTGCTCTGTTGGGAAGAAAATTATAAGAAACATATCCCGGAGGTCCGGAAAATGTTTGATGACAGGTTTGCAAGGATGTGGGATTTATATTTATCTTCATGTGCGGCGACATTCAGAAATGGAGTGATTGACCTGCATCAGATATTGGTGACGAAAGGGATTAATAACCAGCTGCCTGCAGTCAGATGGTATTCATAGGGAAAATATGTGCATCACTAAAGTCGTTACAGTGCATAACCGATAAGGAACGGGCTGTAACGACATTATTTCTTTTTCATAGCTTTTATTAAGTTTCTCAATGCAATGATTTCTTCACTGGACAGTCCGGATAAATCTACTTCCTGTTTGTTATCAACCCCAAGGAGATAATCTGTAGATACCTTAAAAATCTTCGCTATGTGGATTAGGACATCATATGATGGAAAACGAAGTCCGGTCTCATAGGCACTGATGACAGATTTTGTCATTTCCAGTTTTTTTGCCAGCTGTGCCTGTGTCAATTTATCTCGCAATCTTAGATTCCTTAAATTCTCACCAAATTCTACCATAACAACTCTCCTTACACTATTAGTGTACTATATTATGCGTATTTAATTGGTTGATTATAACTTTGACTAGTGGACTAATAGCGATGATATGTACAGAATTAAACTACAAAAAAAGGAACAGCAAAAGAATGCGTTCAGGGTAGTTTTCAGGGCATCCGGACATGAAGGGAACTGCCGGTTGCATTTTTCTGAAAACTAGATTACAATAGACCGATGTGGAAAGGAGAAGTTAAACATGGACTTTATTGAAATTTTAAAGGCCGTCATTCTCGGGATAATCCAGGGGATTACTGAATGGCTTCCGATCAGCAGTACAGGGCATTTGATTCTATTTGACAACATATGGCCCATGACCTCGACACCGGAATTTTTTGAAGTATTTAAAGTGGTTATTCAGTTTGGTTCTATCCTGGCGGTTCTGGTTCTATTTTTTCATAAGCTCAATCCATTTTCAACGCATAAGAGCAGACGTGAAAAGAAAGAAACCTTTGATCTGTGGAAGAAGGTTGCTGTTGGCTGCGTACCGATTATTATCGTCGGACTGCCTTTGGATATGATTCTGGAGGATTATCTGTCCAGTGTCTACGTGATTGCGGCGACCCTGATTATATACGGTATCGCATTTATTGTGATCGAGAATATGAAGAGGCGTCCTTCTATGCGGTCTCTGGGGGAACTGACATTTAAGACGGCCTTTTTTATAGGGTGTTTTCAGGTACTGGCGGCTATTCCCGGGACCTCCCGCAGTGGTGCAACGATACTCGGTGCGGTACTGCTTGGATGTTCACGCTACGTGGCCAGTGAGTTTTCCTTCTTCCTTGCAATACCAGTTATGGCAGGTGCAAGCGGGCTGAAGCTGATCAAATATTTCCTGAAGGTGGGGATGTTCAGTGGGACAGAGTGGGTGCTCTTAATTATAGGCACAGTAGTTTCCTTCGTAGTATCTGTCTTTGCAATCCGAATGCTTCTGAGCTATATCCGCAAGCATGACTTTAAGATATTTGGTGTTTATAGAATATTACTTGGTATCATTATCATCATTTATTTTGGATTTATCGGTTAATACTGACGGAGGAAATCGAAATGAAGACGGCGGTTATAGGATACAGCGGATGTGGAAAGTCCACACTGGCACGATTTCTTGGAGAGAAGCACCACACAGAGGTTCTGCATCTGGACTGCGTACACTGGCTCCCTGAATGGCAGGAGAGAAGGCATGAAGAGGAGGCAAACATTGTCTGCCAATTTATGAACCGGAATAGCTCATGGATTATTGAGGGAAATTATACCGGTCTGTTGTACGACAGAAGACTGGAAGAAGCAGACAGGATTATCATGATGTGTTTTAACCGTTTTGCCTGCCTGTTCCGTGTGATGAAAAGATTATACAGATACCGTGGGAAAACAAGGGAATCTATGACGCCCGGCTGTCCGGAAAAGCTGGATCTGGAGTTTCTGATCTGGATATTATGCAAAGGCCGCGATCAAAGGCAAAGGAACAATTACAGACAAGTCAGGGAGAAGTACAGAGATAAAACGATTGTTATCAGGAATCAGAGACAGCTCACGGCATATATGCGGCGAGAGACAATTTAGAACTAAAAGATACCCGGACAGTAGATTGAAAATTGTCCGGGTATCTTTTTTGTTTCTTTTTTCAAAGGGGTCTGACCCCTTTGGATTTATTCTGCAGGAACTTCGGCGATTGGGACTTCCGGGAATTCCATTCCGTGTACCGTACCGCCGGCAGCGGCCTTGGCGGCTTTCCGTGCTGCTTTGCGGTCTTCTGCCTTTGAGATACAGATGGCACAGTTTGCGTCACCGGTAATGTTGACAACGGTACGTCCCATATCAAGGATACGGTCAATTCCGGCAATCAGTGCGATTCCTTCCAACGGAAGACCGGCACTCTGAAGTACCATAGAGAGCATGATAACTCCGGAGCCGGGAACACCTGCTGTACCTACAGAGGCCAGTGTGGCTGTGAGCACAACCATGATCTGCTGTGTCAGTGTCAGGTGGATGCCGAATACATTTGCGATGAAGATTGCACATACGCCCTGATAGATGGAGGTTCCGTTCATGTTAATCGTAGCGCCTAAAGGAAGTACGAAGCTGGTAATCTCTTTTTTGGCTCCCAGTTTCTGGCTGCATTCGATGTTCAGCGGCAGTGCGCCCACTGAACTGGATGAGGAGAATGCCATAGTCATAGCGGGCAGCATTCCTTTGAAAAATGCCAGTGGTGACATTCTGGCCATTGTCTTTGTTGTGAAAGAGAATACAACAGCCATATGGAAAATATACGCAAGGTAGATAACGATAATTAGTTTTAATAATGGAAGCAGGACGGATGGGCCGTTTTCTGCAACTACAGGAAGCAAAAGGGCAAATACACCAACCGGAGACAGTTTGATGATGATCCCCATAATCTGAAGACAGACATCTGTCATGCTGTCGATCAGCCGTCCCAGAGGTTCTCCTTTTTCCCCGGCGAGAATGATTCCAAATCCGAAGAAGAGCGCCAGTACGATTACTTGAAGCATGGTAGCTGAAACAAGTGGTTCTACTGCGTTTGAGGGGAATATATTGAGCAGGGTATCCATAAAGCTCGGTGTTTCAACGCTCTCAAATGTGAGTGTTTCTGTTGCAAGGTTGAAGCCTGTTCCGACCTTGCTCACATTGGCGAAAACCATACCAAGTGTAACTGCAACTGCCGTGGTCACCAGATAGAAGGATACACTTTTGAGTCCGACAGAACCGACTTTTTTAATATCCTTCATGGAAATAACTCCGCTGATAATGGAACATAATACAACGGGGACAACAATCATTTTAATCAGATTCAGAAACAGTGTACCAAATGGTTTGATATACTCGACTGCGAACTCGGGATTCTTCTGGAATGGGATTCCTCCCAGAATACCGAGTACCATACCCAGCATAATCAGGAATGGCAGTGACACTTTAAATTTCTTTTTCATATTAGAATCTCCTTTCAATTGCAAATCTCTTTTTAATCCGTTCGTCTCTCTACGTTATATATTAGTAATAACCTACAAAAAACTACAAAAATATTTCTGGAAAATATAAAATTGCACAATGCGATAATAATTTAACACTTGCGGCAGCACGGCCACGTCTGTATACTTAAAGGTAGACCAATGGGAGGTGGAGGCATGACTTCAATACCGGGGATTTTAAAAAATAAGCGGATCAGGGCAGTTTGCTATGGAATTCTGCTGGGACTTGTCTGTCAGATTTACATTGCGCCATTTGCCTATTCGAGTTATGTTGTCTCTCTGGGGACGCCGGTTTTAACGGCACTGCTTTTATTTTATCCATCCATTTGCGTGATACCGCTGACATTTTCCATGACAGTGACGGCGTGCCTGCTGCGGGGTGTGATCGGTGCAGCAGCCGGAAAGACTACATTTTCAGATATGTTTATCCCGGCTGTTTTTTATTATGGTGTGTACAGCCTGATCCTGTGTATTTGTGTCAGGCTTTTCAGGGACCGTGGGAAGTCGAAGCTTATGGCAGGAATGATTTTCTGCGATTTTGCCGCGAATGCAGTGCAGCTCGTGCTTATGGGACATGTTGACGGTGCGGCGGTTGTAGATTCTGCGCTTGTAGCAGTGATACGCGGTGTGCTTGTCTGGATGCTGTACTGGATGTATGAATGGGAACACCTGTATCTGAGGAAAAAAGAACATCAGAGCCATTATGCACAGTTGAACCAGATCGTGACAGATATCTATGCAGAATCCTTTTACCTGAGGAAATCGATGGAAGATTTGAATGAACTGACCAGAAAGAGCCACCAGCTTTATGAGAATCTGGAGGCGGAAGGGCAGGATGGACAGCCGGCGCTTGATATTGCAAGAGAGGCGCACGAGATCCGTAAGGATTACCAGAGGATTGTGGAAGGAATCTCATCACTCGTACACGAGCATGAAGAGAAAAGCATGAAGCTTTCTTATATTTTGCGGATAATTGAAGACAATACGAAACGTCAGATAAATGAGCGGGGCAGGATGTTGTCATTTAAGCTGAAGAATCAGTCTGAGATGCAGATACAACATTATTATGATATATTTACGATTTTAAATAATCTGCTTGTAAACAGTATGGATGCCTGCGAAGAGAACGGACATATCAGCCTTACTGTTCAGGAACAGGACCAGATGTTGAAACTGGAGGTCGCAGATGACGGATGCGGGATGGATGAGGATACGAAAGAATATATCTGGGGAGCCGGGTTTTCTACGAAATATGATAAAGAAACAGGGCAGATGTCCACAGGGATCGGATTGTGCCAT
The DNA here is from genome assembly GCF_003479085.1 of Clostridium sp. AF19-22AC. NCBI lineage: Bacteria > Bacillati > Bacillota > Clostridia > Eubacteriales > Clostridiaceae > Clostridium > Clostridium sp. AF19-22AC. Next base: position 33,872 of record NZ_QUGN01000001.1, read on the forward strand.
GTGGCAAATATAATCAGGCATCTGGATGGATCGGTAGAAGTAGAGAGTGCGCCGGGAAAGGGCACAAAATTCACGGTGCTGCTTCCAATTAAGGAATTGTAATGGAAAATATGGGGCATAAGACGGAGGGGTAGAAGATGAAACCTTCTATATTTATAGTAGATGATGACAAAAATATACAGAAAATGCTGGAACTTTTTATCCGCAGGGAGGATCTGGGAAGAATTACCGGGATTCAGGACTCTGGGGAGGATGCGGCGGAAGAAATCCTGTTTGCACAGCCGGACATCGTACTTCTGGACCTGCTTCTCCCGGGAAAGGATGGGATCCACGTTCTGGAGGAAATCATTCAGGGCGGTTTCAAAGGAAAAGTAATCATGATCTCACAGGTTGATGACCCCGTGATGATGGAAAAAGCCTACGAGAGAGGGATTATGTTCTATATTAACAAACCGCTCAATGCCATCGAGGTCATCAGTGTAATCTCGAATGTGGCTAAACTGGTAAACCTCCAGAAATCTATGGATACGATTCAAGGTGCACTTATGGGCATTCAGTCCGCACCGTCGGTTAGTAGAAATGTGCTGAATGAAAGATATCAAAAGATATGCTCTGATATCGGAATCTGGGGGATGAAAGGGATTGATGAACTGAAAAAGATTATTTTCACCATACTGGAATACCAGAAGGTGGAAAAGTCTTACCAGATGAAGGAAATATATGAAAAAGTAGCTGGTGAACTATATGGAACAGACCAGCTTGCTTCCAATAAGAAAGCACTGGAACAGAGAATCAGGAGAATCATGCTGAAGGCTCTGGACAATATTGCACAGATGGGGGCAGAGGACTATTATGACCCTGTGTTTGCAGATTATGCGAACCTGCTGTTTGATTTCGGACAGGTAAGGGCAGAGATGAGGCACTTAAAAGACTCCTCATCAGAGCCGGGGCGGATCAGTTCCAAGAAATTTATCGAAGGCTTTCTTCTCAGAATGACGGCTTAGATGGAAAATGCCGGGCTTCAGCAGCAGAAATAGTTATGTGTTGAAGCATAAATACAAGATATAAAAGAATATGATGACGGCTGACAGACTTTTATCTTTTTCAACAAAGGGATAATGCTATAATCTTCCGGACAAGGACCAGACGGCCCTGACAAGCTTAATTTAGGAGGAAGATTATATGTATAGGAAGAAACGGATCATAGCGGTACTGCTTGCAGCATTTATGCTCGCCCTGTTAGTTGGATGTGTCGGGAAATTCGATGCAGGCGGATACACGAAGTCACTTTTGGATGTTACTTATAAGAACGACACACAGCAGTATATCGAGCTGACAGGCTCCACAAAGGATGCGGCGGACAAGATATTTGAAAAAAATCTGGATGCCACGATGGAGGAATTTGAAAACCTGAATCTGCCGGACGAGCTGGAAAACAAATACCGTCAGCTGTTCGGGGATTTGATCAGAAATGTAAAATATACAGTGAGCGAGGCCAAGGAAGATGACAATGGGAACTTTACAGTCGATGTGTCGATTGAGCCGCTGACTATTTTTGACGATACATATACAGACTTTCAGAATCAGGCAAAGGAATATGCAACTCAGGTCAGCAATGACGTAATGAACGGGGCCACCATGCCTTCTGACGAAGAGATGCAGAATCATATCTACGAGTTATATTATGAAATCCTGAATCAGGATCTGGAGAAAGGGCTCCAGTATGGGGAGACTGAGGTCATAACCGTGCATGTGAACCGGGGGGAAGGGGACATCTATGAGATTCCGCAGGAGGATATGACGGCGCTGGATGAAGCGATGCTGTCACAGACAGTGCTGCAGTAGGGAATAAGTGTTTGAGCCATAAAGCATATCTGTACTGTGAATTGATTTTAAAGAAAGGATTTTACGATTATGATTAAGAAAGTTGCTATTGTACCATTTGTTACAAATGGCAGAAATTCACAGGCAGGGCATGACGGGTATTTAAATTTCTTTAAGAAAAAAAGGAGTGCTGTACTTAAGGAAAATTTGGAGAATGCCCTCTTATCAGAAAAACTCAATGTTGAAGTTATAGTGGATGTGAATCATGGTGATTTACAGGGATTGAAACGCGAGGGTGTTGATTTAATGTTAATTCCAGAAGATATCGTAAGTTATATTGATTATACAAACATTAATAAAAAAGAAGAGTGCTACAAATTAAGCAGCGATGAATATGAAGATGGAGAACCGACTAAAGTAGTAGAATATATTAAGAGGGCAAATGGAAGGTAGACTAAACGCATTTAAATGCGATTTCTGAAAACAAATGTTTAAATAATATATTGCCCCTTTGGATAAAATAATCTAAAAGAAGTTTAGGATCTCGATGATAATAACCTATATTGGATTTGTAATAATCCCACAATCCTGTCCAATCACGCGGAAAATAAAAAATCCTGTAGTTCCACGAACTACAGGAATACAGGGGATGAGAGAATCGAACTCCCACCAAAGGTTTTGGAGACCCCTATCATACCACTTGACCAATCCCCTATTTGTTTGTGACTCAATTACCAGTCACTTGATTATTATACTCATAGGACATATATTTGTCAAGAAAAATTAAAAACTTTTTTAAATTTTTCTCCGGCCTATGTTACTGTTCATACCCTGCGGGCGTGCATAGTAACCAGCCTATATCATCACACTTATGCAGAAGCAGGGTACAGCACGATACCCTGCTTTTATGCACTAAATGTTGTCTCCAGAGAGTCCGGCTGCCGGCTGTTTTTTATGTCCCCCGGCGTAATGGTAAACGCCCTTCTTGCACCAGATGAATCCTGCTGATACAAATACGGTTAAAAATTCCGCGGCCGGAACAGAAAGCCAGACGCCGTTAACACCGATCAGGCGGGGCAGCAGAAGGATACTGACTACAAGGAAACCAAATGTTCTCATAAAAGAGATGGCTGCCGATACCTTCCCGTCTGAGAGTGCAGTGAACATCGCTGATGCGAAGATGTTTATTCCTGCAAACAGATAATTGAAAGAGAACAGGAAGAAGCCTGTGGCAGCGATTTCAAAGGTTCTGCTTGTTCGTGGAGTAAATATTTCGACGATCAGGTCAGAGCCAGCCAGTGCGCAGGCCATGATGACTACGGAGGAGACAGCGATAAACAGCATACATATTTTGAAAATCCTGCGTAGCCTCTTGGTGTTGCCACTGCCGTAATTAAAGCTGATAACCGGCGCCACACCCATTGAGAATCCCATATATAGGGCGTTGAAAAGGAACTGGCCGTATAGCACGATTGTGATAGCAGCGACACCTTCTTCGCCCAGCATCTTCAGCATGATAATATTGAACAGGTATGTCACGATTGCAGTGGAAAGATTGGTAACCATTTCAGAGGAACCGTTCAGGCAGCTGTTTAGAAGTACCTTCATATTGAATATGGGTTTGACGAAATATAAATCATTCCGGGTAATCAAAAAGTAAAGAACTCCGATGACTCCGGGAATCATCTGTCCCATACCGGTTGCAATGGCAGCACCTGCGATCCCCATCTGAAGGGGCCCCATCAATACATAATCCAGAACGGCATTTGCAATGCCGCCTAAGATTGTTATCACAAGCCCGATCTGTGGCTTGCCCGCTGTTACGAAAAAGGTCTGGAACAGCATCTGGAGCATACAGACCGGAGCAAAATAGAGCAGGATACTGAGGTAAGTAACACTGTCGGCCACGATTTTTGGGGTTGCGCCGAGTAATTCCACAAGCGGCGTAATCCAGACATTGCCGAATATCATTACTGCGGCCCCAAAGAGGACGCCTGTTATGACGAGGAGCGTGAAGCTTTGTTTTGCCTCTTTACTTTTACCTTCGCCCATTTTTTTAGCAACAACCGCACTTCCTCCCGTGGCCAGCATAATCCCGACAGCGATCAGTATATTAATGGCAGGATAGACAATATTGGATGCAGACAGCGCGTTGCTTCCAAGCAGCCTTGATATAAATACGCCGTCTATAATAGTATAAAGCGACATAAACACCATCATAATCATGGATGGCAGTGCAAATTTTAATAAAGAAAACAGTTTAAAATCCTGTCCGATTGATTGACTCATAATATCACCTCAAAACTTTGTTTATCAGCTTGTCAAGCTGCGGGTATACATTTCCCAAAGGATATGATAAGGTATAGGGTAGCCCGATAGTCAAGAGGAGATTTGCCATATGAATAATAATATGTACTTTACCACAGGAGAATTTGCAAGAATAACGGGAGTGACCAAACACACACTTTTTCATTATGACGACATCGGCCTGTTTTCGCCGGAGATAAAACAGGATAACGGGTATCGTTACTATTCGGTCGGCCAGCTGGAGGTTTTTGATGTAATCTGGACATTAAAAGAACTCGACATGCCTTTAGCGGCAATAAAAGAGTATCTCGCGGCTAGAAGCCCACAGGCATTTGCAGACCTTCTGGAACACGAAGAAAAAAGTATTGAACAGAAGATCAGACAATTGAAGGAAACAAGGAGATGGCTGCGCACGAAATCCGCACTTACCAGAGAAGCCATACAGAAAGATGTGGATGTAATTGAAAAGGCCGAAGTTCCGGAGCAGTATTATATAGAAGCTTTTTGTGAATTGAATGATGGAAAAGAGTTCGCCGTTCGTATCAGTGAACTTGTGAATTATTGCGATGACCTCGGGATAAAGAGCCCGTACAGTCTGGGCTACATCCAGAAACGTGAAAATATTTCCCAGGGGATTTACAACGATTATCATACATTCTATATGTTGTTTGATACACCGCCTAAAAAAGCGGTATATCAGATCAAACCGGCAGGGACATATCTGTTCGCATATTTCAGGGGGCACTGGGAGGATATCGGTTCAGCTTACGTAAGGCTCATGGACTTCGCAGAGGAGAATAATCTGGAGCTTGATGACTATTATTATGAGGATAACCTCCTGGATGAATTGACTACAGTGGGATGTGACAATTATCTGATGCGTATTGCAGCACGCATTATAAGACAGGCCTGAAGCAAAACAGCCCGGCTGTTCCGCATGAGCGGAAATGCCGGGCTGCTGGTGATTATATGGCAGTCTAAAAGATATCAGCAGCAATTGTCAGTTCATCCAGTGCAGTAAGGTCTGCCTCAGGAATCTCGTAAACATTATTATTTCCTTTGTTAACATGCATAGTTACGGTCTGTGCTTCCCCGTAGTTAATACCTGCATCTATAGAAGCCCTTAAAATATTATAGTAAATCTCAAATACTTTATTTTGCATTTCTTGTTCGGAAGGTGTTTCGCCTCCGTTTATTATATCATTACTAACCTGAGTAGTATATTCTTCCGTTTTTGTCATGAATTCTTCGTAGGTATCCTGCAGATTGGTAATTGGTTCGACAGAAACATCTACTGTAAAGTTGCCCTTTTTATCCGGGACAGCCTCTCCGACAGTATACTTCACATTTTTGGCAAGATCTTCAAAGAATTCTTTGTAACTCGCCTGCAGTTCTTCGGAAAGATTTAACGCTGCAAACTCCTCCATGATTTGCTCCATATTATCTAAGAATACAGCTTCAGCCTCTTCTTTTGATGAATTGGTAAGCTTCATATACTGCTCAGTCTCGCCTTTGTAGCATACATCCAGTACTGCTTTCGTATATCCACTGGCATCAAATTTTCTTGCGCATCCACTCAGCATCATAACTGCCATTGACAAAATTAGAATGGACACAATTCCTCTTTTCTTGTTCATTCAATTTCCCTCCTCATTTCGTATGTCAGGTTTGCCGGATTATAGTGCCGGCAGGAATATAAACCTGTTAATGGTATTATACCATCCCTATGCAGACAAAGATAGTTAATTAATTGACACGGGGAAATTTTTAACGCAGAAGGTTACAACCTCCGCCTAACAGAGGTGTATTGCTTGGACATTAACGAAAGCAGGCACGATTGGTTGTGCAAAATTAACAAAATAGTGAATAGAAAAATGTACTAAATGCCATAGTAAAGAAAAAAGAATGAAAGCACTTTCAGATGAAATCAGGTCTATTGAAATTAAAAACAAGCAGGCCTATACTGGTAACAGATCGAGCAAGGAGGATGAGAAATATGAACGAACGAGTAGAACAGCTGAGAGGAAAATTAATCGTATCCTGTCAGGCACTTCCTCATGAGCCCCTCCACTCTTCCTTTATTATGGGAAGAATGGCACTGGCGGCAAAGGAAGGCGGGGCATCCGGAATCAGGGCGAATACAAAAGAAGACATCGCCGAGATACAGACGCAGGTAGACCTTCCGGTTATCGGAATTGTAAAAAGGGATTACGAAGACTGTAAAGTGTATATTACACCGACAATGAAAGAGATTGATGAGCTCATGGAAGTGAAACCGGAGATCATCGCTATGGATGCGACGATTGATAAACGCCCCGGAGGGGTGAGTCTGGATGAATTTTTTGTACAGGTAAAGGAAAAATATCCGGAACAACTTTTTATGGCGGACTGCTCCACTGTGGAAGAGGCGCTTCACGCGGATGAGCTTGGATTTGATTTTATCGGCACAACGATGGTTGGTTATACGGACCAAAGCAGGGACTATAAGATAGAAAAAAATGATTTCGAAATACTTCGCAAAATCGTAGCCAATGTAAAGCATCCGGTCATTGCGGAAGGCAATATCAATACACCGGAAAAGGCAAAACGGGTGATTGAACTGGGGGCATTTTCCGTGGTAGTAGGTTCAATCATTACCAGACCGCAGCTGATTACGAAGCCATTTGCGGATGCGTTAAAATAACGGACATTTTCACAAGAATGTAAGCAGAAGGATGCATCACACAACGGGACGGTGCAAGGAGACAGGTGCATATAAAAAGGGTAACTATATGGCCGCATATTCTATATAAAAGAAAAGGAGAATTTATCATGAGAAATCTGGACAAGTACAAAGGAGTTATCCCGGCGTTCTACGCATGCTATGACAAAGAGAGGAATATAAGCCCGAATGGAGTACAGGCGCTGACACGCTATTTTATTGACAAAGGGGTAAAAGGCGTGTATGTGAACGGGTCTTCAGGGGAATGTATCTATCAGAGCGTTGAGGATAAAAAGATCGTTCTGGAAAATGTGATGAAAGAGGCAAAAGGGAAATTGACTGTAATCGCACACGTTGCCTGTAATAACACCGCGGACAGCAAAGTGCTGGCGGCTCACGCAGAAAGTCTTGGCGTGGATGCTATCGCGGCAATCCCACCGATCTACTTCCATCTGCCTGAGTATGCGATTGCAGAGTACTGGAACGACATCAGCTCGGCAGCACCGAACACAGACTTTGTGATCTATAACATTCCCCAGCTCGCAGGTGTTGCACTGACTATGAATCTGTTTGCAGAGATGAGAAAGAACCCGAGGGTGATCGGCGTAAAGAACTCTTCCATGCCGGTGCAGGATATCCAGATGTTCAAGGATGCAGGCGGAGAGGATTATGTGATCTTTAACGGACCGGACGAGCAGTTCATGAGTGGACGAGTGATAGGGGCCGAGGGAGCAATTGGTGGAACTTATGGAGCAATGCCGGAATTATTCCTGAAACTGGATGCTTTCGTAAGAGCAGGAAAAATGGAAGAGGCAAGAGAACTACAGTATGCAGTCAATGCGATCATTTATAAAATGTGTTCTGCACACGGCAATATGTACGGTGTAATTAAAGCAATTTTAAAGATCAATGAAGGACTTGAACTGGGCGGAGTGCGCAAGCCACTTCCGGGCCTTACTGAATCAGACATGGCAGTCGTAGAAGAAGCTGCAAAGATGATCACAGATGCAAAAGCAAAATATTAGGAGGAAGAAAATATGCAGGGCTTTACAGTCATTGATCTTGTAATACTGATTGTATATCTGGCAGCAGTATTATTTGCCGGACTTCATTTCGCGAAAAAGGATATGAAGGGAAAAGAATTCTTTAAGGGCGACGGGACGGTGCCGTGGTGGGTCACTTCCGTATCCATATTTGCCACATTATTGAGCCCGATTTCATTTCTGTCACTGGCAGGGAACTCCTATGCTGGGACATGGATTATGTGGTTTGCACAGTTAGGCATGCTTCTTGCTATCCCTCTGACAATTAAGTTTTTCCTTCCGATTTACAGCAAACTGGATATCGACACGGCTTACCATTATCTGGAGCTGCGTTTCGGGAGCAAGGGACTGCGTGTACTTGGTGCGGTGATGTTTATCATCTATCAGGTGGGACGTATGTCAATTATCATGTATCTGCCGTGTATGGTACTTTCAAACCTGATGGGCATTAATGTAAATATCCTGATCATCATCATGGGAATTATTGCAATTATATATTCATATACAGGCGGTTTGAAGTCCGTGCTCTGGACAGACTTCATACAGGGTTCCGTGCTGCTGATCGGTGTATCGTTCGCGCTGATTTTCCTTCTTGCACATATCGATGGCGGGATCGGGGCAATCTTCGGTGCCTTTGCCGCAGACCATAAATTCCTTGCAGCAGACCAGCCGGTATTTGATATCAATATCTTAAAAGACAGCGTATTTATCCTGATTGTGGGCGCCGGATTCAATACAATGGGCTCCTATGTATCAAGCCAGGATATTGTACAGCGTTTTACAACAACAACGGATACAAAGAAACTGAATAAAATGATGCTGACAAACGGAGCATTATCTATTTTTATTGCAACTGTATTCTACCTGATCGGTACCGGACTGTATGTGTTCTACCAGCAGAACGCACTTCCGCCGGCAGCAGCCCAGGACCAGATTTTTGCATCCTACATTGCTTTCGAGCTTCCGGTAGGTGTTACAGGACTTTTGCTGGCAGCCATCTACGCGGCGTCGCAGTCTACACTGTCAACGGGGCTGAATTCGGTAGCATCCAGCTGGACACTGGATATCCAGTCCCGCCTGACCAAAAAGGAACTGAGCTTTGAAAAGCAGACAAAGATAGGGCAGTACGTATCTCTGATTGTAGGTATTTTCGCAATCGTGATCGCAATGGTACTCGCAAACGGTGGAGTAAAATCGGCATATGAGTGGTTCAACGGATTCATGGGTCTCGTACTCGGTATCCTTGTCGGAACATTTATACTCGGTGCATTTACAAAAATTGCAAATACCTTCGGTGCTACGCTGGCATTCATCGCGGCATCTGCTGTTATGATCGGTATTAAGTACTTTGCACCAGCCGGAAGCGTTACTATCTGGTCATACTCACTGATCTCAATTGCAGTATCTCTTGTTGTAGGAATTCCTGCGAGCCTGATCTGGAGGAAAGTAAAGGGTGATACTTCTGTACCGGCTCCAAATACAACTATCTTTAAAAATTAATCTATTGTAAAATAAAAAGAAGGGAGCAGAATTATGATTTTTGGAAACATCCGTAATTTAAGCGAGTACAGCTTTCTGGACAGCCAGATTCAGGAATGCTTTGCCTATGCAAAGGAACATGATCTGATTTCATTTGAAAAAGGATCTCATGAAATAGACGGAGACAGATTGTTTGTAAATATCGTGGAATATACGACAACGACGCCGGAAGATCGTTTCTGGGAGGCACACAGAGAGTATCTGGACATCCATGTCATGCTGGACGGGCCTGAACAGATCGATGTGAACTTCATTGAAAATATGAAGGAAGAAGAGTTCCAGCCAGAAAAGGATTTCCTTCCTCTTCAGGGCGGGGCAAACGGCCATGTTGTGCTGGATGCAGGGGATTTTCTGGTCTGTTATCCACATGACGCACACCGCACGGCTGTGAAGGTGGATGAGCCCAAGTTAATTAAGAAGGCGATCTTTAAAGTAAAGATCCAGTAATTGTAAAATAGTAAAAAAGGTCAGGCACCTGTTCAGCGGGTGTCTGGCCTGTTCAGGTATGAAGGGAGTTTCGGACATGGCATTGCAGAAAGCAGACAAAGAAACTGCGGTGGAGAAATATATAAGCATAGATATCGGCGGCACAGCTATAAAATACGGAATTATAAATGAAAACGGTCGGATATTGGAACGCAGGGAAATGCGGACAGAGGCGGAAAAGGGCGGCCCGGCTATTCTGGAAAAGGCGGTCGGTATCGTAAATGAACTAAAAGGACGTGACGCGCAGGAAGCAGGTGAAATCAGTGGAATCTGTATTTCTACGGCGGGAATGGTTGATACAGAAAAAGGCGAGATCTTCTATGCTGCACCGCTGATCCCTAACTATGCGGGCACAAAGTTTAAGGCAGTGATGGAGAAGAAATTCGGGATTCCGTGTGAAGTGGAAAATGATGTGAACTGTGCAGGACTTGCAGAGAGCATGTCCGGTTCAGCCAGGAACAGCTCAAGCACACTGATGCTGACGATAGGGACTGGGATAGGAGGCTGTATTGTACTGGATAACAAAGTTTTCCACGGTTTTAGCAACAGTGCGTGCGAAGTGGGATATATGCATATGTTTGACAGTGACTTCCAGACTCTCGGGGCGGCCAGCATTTTGTCAAAGAAAGTAGCCGAACGAAAAGGCGAACCACTGCAAAAGTGGAGTGGTTACCATATATTTGAAGAAGCAAAAGCAGGAGATGAGACATGCATTCAGGCGATCGCGGAGATGGTGGACATCCTCGGGAGGGGCATCGCAAATATCTGTTATGTACTGAATCCGCAGACTGTAGTGCTCGGCGGCGGGATCATGGCCCAGGAAGAATATCTGAAAGGAAAGATTCAGGGGGCAGTCGCGGGCTATCTTGTTCCGAGCATAGCACGCTGTACAACGATCACGTTTGCGAAGCATAGAAATGATGCGGGAATGCTTGGGGCATTCTACCATTTTATGGAGAAGCATGGTAAAATGTAAGCTCTCAGGCAATGTATCGAAGAAGCATGGGTAAATACAGGAGAAGATGAGGACCGGTGAGTGATGGAATATTATGTAAAGTCCGTAGTACCGATTATTGAATCAAATTATGATAATTTTACAACTGTAGAAAAAAACATCGCCGATTTTTTCATTCAGAACAGGAAGAAGATGGATTTTTCGGCAAAGGCTATTGCGGAGCAGCTCTTTGTCTCGGAGGCGTCGCTGTCCCGTTTTGCGAAGAAATGTGGTTACAGGGGCTACCGCGAATTTGTTTACCAGTATGAAGAAACTTTTGTTGAGAAACCGGAGTCTATTACCGGGAATACGAGGATGGTGCTCAATGTCTATCAGGAACTTCTGAATAAGACATACAGCCTTGTGGATGAGGGACAGATCGCCAGAATCAGCCGCTATCTGAATCAGGCCGCAAGAGTGTTCGTATGTGGGATGGGCAGTTCCGGTCTGGCGGCAAGGGAAATGAAACTGAGGTTTATGAGGATCGGAGTGGATATTGATTCCATACAGGACAGTGACCTGATGCGTATGCAGGCCGTGTTTCAGAACCAGACATGCCTGGTGTTCGGGATCAGTATCAGCGGTGAGAAGGAGGAAGTGCTTTATCTGCTAAAAGAGGCACATAAGAGAAAGGCACGTACCGTGATGGTGACTGCCAGGAATAAGGAAATGCTGGAAGAGTTCTGTGATGAAGTGCTACTTCTGCCATCGCTTCGTCATCTGAATCACGGGAATGTCATCTCTCCGCAGTTTCCGGTGCTTATTATGCTGGATATTATTTATTCCTACTTTCTGGAACAGAATAAGTATGAGAAGGAAACCCTGCATGATAATACACTGCGGGCGCTGCGGGAGCGGGAAGAAAAAGAACGGTATCTGGGAGAGTGAGGAAAACGCCGTCCGGGTATCTATCTGTCCAGAACGGCGTACTTACCGGTAATACTACAGTTTTTCGATCTTACAGATATGCAGGATATCTCCGTCTACATAGAACCTCACGTTCATGCCGGCGTATTTCATCCCATAGATGCGGTCTGGATCGCTTTGATAGGATGGACGCGGGTCCTGGGCAAGAACTGCCAGCAAGGAGTCGAGGTGCTGCGCGGGAATTTCCTTAAGACAGCGGGGAGGACAGTCCACCTCAAGCCGGTAATCCTTATGCAGACTGCCGAATCCCCCCAGGGCATCCGGGTGGCTGTCAACATAAGGAAGATAAGGCTTGATGTCGTAGATGGGTGTGCCGTCCAGCAGGTCGGCTCCTGTAATATGGAGAATGACGCCCCGGTCACTGGTATGTTCCATTCCGGTGAGGCGGACACAGGAGAGTCCAAGTGGATTGGGACGAAACGGAGAACGGGTCGCGAATACGCCCATGCGCTGGTTGCCGCCCAGTCTGGGAGGGCGCACGGTGGGTGACCAGCCATCACGGACCGATTCTGAAAACCCCCAGATGAGCCATATATGGGAATATTCCTCAAGGCCCCTTAAGGCGTCAGGGGTGCGGTAGTCCGGCTCGAACAGGATGTCGGCTTTTAGCTCTTCTATCAGCCCGCTCTGCCGTGGAATCCCGAATTTTTCAGGAAAGTCACTACGTATATGGGCAATCGTTTTCAGGGTAAAGGGTGATTCCATTTTCTATTACTCACTTTCTGTTTTTTTAGACATCTTCAGACGCGGGAGGCTTCTCATCCTCCAGTGTAAATTCTATATCAGGCAGCAGCTCGAAGTAGAAGTCCGAAAACTTTTTCGCCAGCGCCTGTATGCAGAAATTTTGTACGATCTTGAATCTGCGGATAGAGACTTCATCCCGGTCAAAGGTAATATAGACGCTGATCCACAGTTTGCGTCCGGTACGGACAATATCATAATATAGCTTTTCATAACCGTAGGCTTCCAGAATAGGCTCTACGGTTTCTTTGATTTCATCTACTGTTTCCTCTTCCGGGGGCAGCAGGAATAAGTCTCTCAACCCGGTAATGACCGCTTTGACCGGAGTCGGAATCATGCAGATGGACAGAACTACAGTAATGATCTGGTCGAGATAAGGGATAATGCCTTTTAAAGGTCCGAAGGGAATGACAACCGGAAGAAAGAATGCAACCGCCATGCCGAGGGAGGCCACGCTGTCAAGCTGCCAGCCGTGCATCTCCATCTCGACTAAGTGGGAATTCATGACTTCATTTTTCCTGTGCAGATACACTGATACTGCAACACCTAAGACACAGGCAGCCAGTTCAAACCACGCGATCGTCCCGAAGGAAACAGTCCGCCCGCCGTGCAGCATGATATCAATGTTATTAAAGATCAGTCCGATCGTTACGGCCGCCATAGTCACACCTTTGACAACGACAAACATAGACTCTATCTGCATATAGCCGAAAGGATGCTTTTCATTGGAAGGTTTGTAGAGGAGCGGTATCAGAAAGATGGATGGCAGCAGCATGACGAACTCCACGCCGTCATAGACTGCATCCAGCAGAACCGCCTGGGAACTTGTATAAACTGCCATGATAAGTTCCAGAATAACAAAAAGCATATTGCCATACAGCGAAACAGTCATAGCCGATTTTTCCTTTTTCTGAGCCTTGCTGCCCACGTGCATAAATAAAACCTCCTAATGGGCCGGTGGTTGTCCTGTGGGGAGAGTTCCGGCCTTTTAACCATTATTTTACGACAAAAGCACGTAGTTGACAAGCCGTCTGTATTTTACTGGTATACTTTCGTCCCGGAAGGGATAGAAAGCTAAACTAAGATTCCTGAAAATTATTTGCGTCCATAAGGATACTATAGTATAATTTAAGGAAAATGAATGAATCGAGGTTTATCATGGACAATAATTTTCAAATTCAAGTGAAGAAGCTGCAGAAGCTTGAAACTACATATGTCGCATTCAGCCAGGGGACGAGAATGCCGTTCATTACCTGCGATGAGGAAACTTTTAATGACCAGGTGTGGATTTTTACTACGGAGGATAAGGCAAAAGAGTTTGGCGAGAAACGCAGGGATGAGGAGAAGGACCTGCTGATGATTGTGCGTCTGGAGAATAAGCAGCTGCTAGGTTTTTACAGCGGACTGTATCTGGTTGGGGTTAACGAGATTGTATTTGTGGAAGAGGAGATGACGACGAAGATTCCGCTGGACAAGCTGGTTGTACAGCCTGATTATTCTAAGCTGCCAAAGGAAAAGCAGCCGTTAGTAAACCCGCAGATGCATCTGACAGGCCTGTATTTTATGCAGGAGCTGCTTCGGGCAAAGCCGAACAATGAGAAGCCGAAACTGCCGGAGCTGGAAGAGGAGATGGTCGTGAACCTGATCCGTTCCAGATTCTTTATGGCGATCGAGGTACAGGGGGAAAAGCCGGATAAAGATGGCTCCAACATCAAGCTCCCATGTGTGAAGAATAAGGAAGGAAAGATGTTCCAGCCGATTTTCACAGACTATAATGAATTCCAGAAGTTTAATACAGAAGGAAAGTTTAAGGCTAATATGGTGGACTTTGTAAATATTCAGAAGGTTCTGGGAAATAATGTAGAAGGGATTGTTGTAAATCCGCAGGGGATGAACACTGTGATTGCTAAGAACATCATTCCGAATCTGCTGAACAGGTTCTCAAAAGGTTAGAGCGTGTTTGATAATTCATTTGGGACAATCAGCCGTATACATGATTTATCAAATACGCTCTAGAGTTTCAAGTTAATTTCGTTCATAGGGGAGCTTCACATGCGGTGGTTTCGCAGGTGAAGCTCTTTTTACCAAATGGGGAGGTCTGGTCATGGAACGTATTTATATAGTAGAAGACGAAGCACGCCTCAGGGATGAACTTTGCAGCGTGCTGGAAAAGAATGGGTATGAGTGCATTGCAGCAAAAGAATTTGACCGGGTGGCAGAGGATATTCTGCGGGAGGCGCCGGATCTGGTACTGCTGGATCTGAGCCTTCCGGTTCATGATGGGTTTTATATCTGCAGGCGTATCAGAGAGGCTTCTAATATACCAATTATTGTTGTTACAAGCTCGAACAGCGACATGGATGAACTGATGAGCCTGAACCAGGGGGCAGATGATTTTATCACGAAGCCATATAATATCCATATTCTTCTGGCCCATATATCCGCGGTGCTGCTTCGGACAAATGGACATAAAAACAGCCTTACATTGTCACATCTGGGGCTGACACTGGATATTGGAAAGAGCCGGGCATCCTATAAAGGAAATTATGTGGAGCTTACAAAAAATGAACTGGGGATACTGAAGAATTTGATGGATCATAAAGGGACGATTGTCAGCCGTGATGAATTGATCAGAGAATTGTGGGAGATGGAAGAATTTGTGGAGGAGGGCACATTGAATGTCAACATCAACCGTCTTCGAAAGAAGCTTGCAGACATGGGATTGAATGACTATCTGAAAACAAAACGGGGACAGGGGTATATTATATGAAATTTTCACGCTATTGTCAGGATAAATGGGTACCAATCTTTATATTTGCCGTGATTTTGTTTGCCGGATGGGGGCTGCTTCTGTTGATAGAGACACCCATTGCAGTGACCTGTGTGATAGAGGGATTCTATCTGGCAGGTCTTTTGCTTTTGTTCCTGCATGACTTTTTTTCCAGAAAAGAGTTCTATGATAAGCTTTTAGAATATGCAGAGGATGTGGATGAGATTGCATATCTCTCGGAACTGATAACGGAACCTTCTTTTCAGGAAGGACAAATTTTGTATTATATTTTGCAGAAAGATGAGAAATATATGAATGACAGGGCTGCGAGTCAGGAAGCGGAACTTCAGGAGTATAAGGATTATGTAGAGATGTGGGTGCATGAGATTAAAACCCCCATTGCAGTGTCCAGACTGATCATGGAGAACCACTGGGATGAGGTGACGCGGAGTCTTTCCGGCGAGATGAACCGGATAGAAAAGTTTATTGACCAGATGCTGTATTACAGTAAAAGCAGCAGCCTGCAGGATGACTATATGATACGTGCCGTGTCTCTGAAAGAATTGGTGATGAGCAGTGTGAAGGAACATGCGGCAGATATGATTGCCGAGAAAGTAACGCCAAAATTCGAGGGGCTCGATATCATGGTACTTACGGATTTGAAGTGGATGAGGTTTGTATTGGGACAGATCATTTCCAACGGGGTGAAGTATCATTCCAAGGAGCGGAAACCGCAGCTTGTTTTTTCGGCTGTCAGAGTAGGGCGAAAGGTATGCCTGTCTATTTCGGATAACGGGATCGGAATGCCGCCGGAAGATGTGGAGCGGGTATTCCGCAAAGGTTTCACCGGAAGCAATGGGCGGGAATATACAAAGTCGACCGGTATTGGGCTTTATTTGTGCGATATCTTATGCAGGAAACTTGGGACAAAACTGTCACTTACCTCGGTGAAAGGGGAAGGTACGGTTGTTTCCCTTGAATTCCTGACGGCTGGTGAGGAAGGGATGAAAAATATTACAAAAATGTAATCTTGCTGTTATGTAATGAAGTAGCAGTGCCCTTTTCCCTGTGATAAAATGATCCCATTAAAAAGGAAAAGGAGTATGATTATGAATCCTGTTTTAAAGGTTGAAAACCTGCAGAAATTTTATAAAACAAAAGGTACCGTTACGAAAGCGATTAACCATATCAGCTTTGAAGTAGAACGAGGAGAATATATAGGAATCATGGGGGCATCCGGGAGCGGAAAGACGACACTTTTGAATTGTATTTCCACGATAGACCGTCCGACGGCCGGAAAGATATTGATTAGTGGGCGGGATGTGACCAATCTGAACGAGAATCAACTGGCAAGGTTTAGGAGGGAAGCACTGGGGTTTATATTTCAAAGCTTCAATCTTCTGGACACATTGAGCGGTAGAGATAACATTGCTCTGGCACTGGCAATCAACGGGGTGAAACCTTCCAAGATCCCCCAAATAGTCGGGCAGGCAGCATCCGATTTAGATGTAGAGTCTATTCTCGATAAATACCCATATGAGATGTCCGGGGGACAGCAGCAGCGTATTGCCTGTGCCCGGGCGATTGTGACGAATCCAGCCCTGGTCCTTGCGGATGAACCGACAGGGGCGCTGGATTCTAAATCAGCGGGCATGCTGCTGGAAAGTCTTAGAATCATGAATGAGGATAAGAGGGCGACGATACTGATGGTCACTCATGACGCATTTACTGCAAGCCATTGTAAGCGTATTCTGTTCATAAAGGACGGAAGAATCTTCAATGAACTGGTCAGGGGCATGAAGAGCCGGAAAGAATTTTTTGATGAAATCATGCAGGTCGTTTCTTTTCTGGGAGGTGAGAAGAGCCATGCCCTTTAAGAAAATAAAAAGCAGGTCCACATCAGGGCTTTTCGATGAACTTGCCAGAAAGAATGTAAGGAAAAGTGCGAAAGATTATTTTATCTATTTTTTTACTCTGGCTCTTTCTGTATGCTTATTTTATAGCTTTAACTCCATAAGTACCCAGTTCACTTCATTGGGAATCGAGGATAAGCTGAATTATCTTGCTTTTTCGTCCGGCATGCTGAACGGATTTTCTGTGATTGTCTGCATTATCATGGGCGCGCTGGTCGTATATGCAAACCGCTTTCTGCTGAAGCGGAGAAAAAAGGAAATGGGAATCTATGCGACGCTTGGAATGGAGCGTAAGGAACTGAACGGAATTCTTATGAGAGAAACGCTGCGTATAGGCGCATTTTCACTGGTCGCAGGTCTGGTCATGGGAATCTTTGCGGCACAGATATTGTCTTTGCTGACTGCAAAGCTGGCAGGGATCAGCCTGGAGTCCTATCGTTTTATGGTTTCTTTTAAATCAATAGGGCTGAGCGTGCTGTTTTTCGGAATTTTATTTATTTTCGTACACTTTTTTAATACAAAAGAATTAAAGAAAATGAGCCTTTTGGATATGCTGTATTCAGACCGGAAGAATGAAACTGTGGCAGCGGCAGGCATAGGTGCAGGATGGCTGTTTGCAGTGCTGTCAATCGCCTTAACCGCAGGTGGATATTATATACTCATCACTGTGGCCAAGGAGGATATTGCAAGGGCTCTGGGGCAGGGCGTGGTACTGCTCATGCTGGGGACATTGTTTTTTATCAAGTCTGTCCTTAGAATTTCGACCAGACTGGAAAAGATGAACAAACGATATTACTTTAAGAACCTGAACCTATTCACGACAAGCCAGTTCTCCTCCAGGCTGAAGTCAGAAAGTACTTCAATTGCAATGACCTCTGTTCTGTTGTTCTTATCGTTATCTTTAATCATTCTGGGGCCTGGAATGGGGAAATACGTGACGAATGGGATTGAGTATTCGACACCGTATGATGCTTCCATTTATTATTCATCGGTGGAAGGTAAAGATGTAGAGGATCCGATGGAGTTGTTGAAGTCAGCAGGATTTGACCTGCAGAAGTATTCCAATTCTTACGAGGCGTTCTGGACTTACACGGCATCTTCCCTTACCTCGGATTTCCTTTCGGGAGAGAAGGCGGAATACGAGAAAAGCGAAACGAATCATAAGGTAGAAATAAGTCATGAGGCTGGCGGATTCGAAGGGTATGACGAAGCAGAGTATGCAGCATATGAGCAGCAGATGTCCCTGCTTACGATTCTGGGGCTGGAGGACTATAATCGAATCTTAGCCTCCCAGAATCAAGAACCGGTACAACTGAAAGAAGGGGAGTATGCAGTGTCATATGCATTCCCTGTGATGGAAAAGAAGCTGGAAGAGTTCCAGAGGAATCCGAAAACACTGACCATAGGTGATACATCCTTATCTCTGGCACCAAAGGGGATTTACCGTGCCGGTTGGAAGAATCAGAATATATTATCTGAGAATGGAACAATCATTGTGCCGCAGAGTAAGGTTCAGGAATTGACACGGGACATGTGGTTCGTAGATCTTAACTATCTGAGTCAGGATGAATCATTTGGCGATAAGGTTTACGATGGCTGGTTCAATGCAGACGTGACAGGTTTCCAATTGTGGACGAGGCAGGAAACAATGGTTTCTCTCACAGCGGATAATCTATTGACCACATATCTGGGGCTGTATCTGGGTATGACATTCCTGATTACAGCCGGTGCGGTTCTGGCGATCCAGCAGATGGCCCATTCAGCAGATAATATAAAACGCTATAACCTACTGAAGAAGCTGGGGGCATCAAAGAGGAATATGAAACAGACAGTGACAAAACAGCTAAGGGTTTACTTCGGCATGCCTCTGCTGCTGGCGGTCATTCATACAAGCGTTATTGTAGGTGTCGTATTTAGCGAGTTTGAAGGCTTTGATGCCAAATCGAAGCTGACGATTATCGGTGCCGGGGGTTTGATTGTTTTTGGCGTATATATTGTATATTATATTACGACATATCTGGGAAGTAAGAGAATCCTGCAGTTGAAATAAAGAGTCTTCAAAAATCTTCTGCCCTTGATTTATAGAGGTTCAAGAGTTATCATGAGAAGAAAGGCAGGGGCAGAAAATGAATATTATAGAAGAAATTCTGGATTATAATAAGAACTTTGTAGAAGA
Source organism: Clostridium sp. AF19-22AC (assembly GCF_003479085.1). Lineage (NCBI taxonomy): Bacteria > Bacillati > Bacillota > Clostridia > Eubacteriales > Clostridiaceae > Clostridium > Clostridium sp. AF19-22AC. The sequence goes on from NZ_QUGN01000001.1 coordinate 53,293, forward strand.
AAAGAAGTATGAGGCTTACAAAACAACTAAATACCCGGATAAGAAGCTTGCGATTCTGACGTGTATGGACACGAGACTGATTGAGCTTCTTCCGGCGGCTCTCGGGATCAGGAACGGGGATGCCAAGATCATTAAGAATGCAGGAGGGGTTATCAGTCATCCATATGGCAGTGTGGTCAGGAGCCTTCTGGTTGCAATACTGGAGCTGGGTGTGGATACGGTGATGGTAATTGCACATACAGACTGTGGTGTGCAGCAGATGGACAGCGGCCGCATGCTGGCGGAACTAAAGGTACGGGGCGTTTCGGAGGAGACGTTGGAGGGGCTGCACCGTGACGGGGTGGACTATAGCAGCTGGCTGCGTGGTTTTTCTAGCCCGGAAGAGTCTGTCCGGGAGTCGGTTGCCTGCTTGAAAGAGCATCCGTTGATACCGAAGGATGTTGTGATATGTGGTTTTGTGATGGATTCGGTGACAGGAGAGCTGGCAGAAGTAAGATAGTGAAATTAAGTCAATATGTATTATGAGGTTATCTCATGCATAAAATGTACAGTATAAAATTGACTGGTACGGCAGATTCCAGCAAGACAAAGGACAGTGAGGCAATTATGAATAAGAATTCTATCAAGTCTGACCGGGCCCAAATAGCTGCAATTATCGGGGGGATTCTCCTGCTTTTTGCAGCTTTTTTTATCGCTTTTTCTGTGCAGGACCAAAAGCAGGGAGAAAATAGGGAAGGCCTGATACAAGAGACAGCACGGCTTGATACTTCCGGGCTGATTTTGGAGGTAGGTGAGGATGAGAGGAGTGTACGGGTAAACTGGTATTCGAATGAAAAGTCTGATTTTGAACTTCAGTATGGGATTCCGTCCGGGGATGGAGAACCTGACAACTATGTGTCCGTACCGCTTAGCAGACGAAAAGGCGGTGTCGGGGGCGCCTTCTGCTATACAGCCGGTATGACGGCACTTGAGGCGGACAGCAGGTATGTATACCGGATTCTGGAAACTGGCAGTGGGAAAATGTCCCGGGATTATATTTACCGGACTGTACAAGTAGAAGAGATGTTCACCTTTTTGTTCGCGGGCGATCCGCAGATCGGGGCGGAGGGAACGGAGGAAGACAGTAAAAAATGGGATGAAACTTTAAAGAAGAGTGTGTCCCTTGTGCCGGAGGCTTCTTTTATTATTACGGCAGGCGATCAGACAGACAGCTCTGACAAGAAGAAAGCAAATAAGCAGTATCTTGGATTTCGGAGTCCTGATGTGTTAAAGGAGCTTCCGGCAGCAGTCAACCGGGGGAACCATGAGGCGGGGAATGACCTGTATGAAAAACAGTTCCAGAGGGAAGGGCAGCAGGGGATGGAATATAGCTTCCTATATAAAAATGTGTTGTTTATCGCACTGGATTCGATGTCCACGGAACCCGTACAACAGATAGAGTTTTTTAGAAACACGGTGGAAACATATCCAGCGGACTGGATTGTGGTGACGATGCATTATTCCCTCTTCAGTGCAGGCTCTCATGCATATGATCATGACATTATCCGGCAGAGGGAGTATTTTGCACCTGTTTTTTCGGAGTGCAATGTGGACCTTGTGCTGGCAGGGCATGACCACAGCTATACGAGGACTTATTATATGAACGGATTGAATTCAACGGGAAAGGATGGTGGGAAGAAGGAAAGAGGAGAAGTCCTTTATCTGACTGGCGGTTCATCCACAGGAAACAAATTCTATAAGAAGACGAAAAAAGAAGTCGGGTATGATGCATTTTTTCTGGAAGATAAGATTCCAGTGGTTACGTCTGTGAATGTGAACGGAAAGACGATGACAATACGGACTTTTGATATGGATAGTAACGAGGAAATAGATTTCTGCGAAATAAGGAAATGAAAAATGACTGTTTACATGAACGTCTGTGAACAGTCATTATAAAAACGCAGCAGGAGGGATTTGAACCCCCGGAGCGTTGCCGCTCTTCTGCTTTCGAGGCAGATGCCATCAGCCAACTCGACCACTGCTGCATATGGGGCACAGTTATATAACTGTGCCTCAAATATTGTAACAAATTTCGGCAGGAAACTCCAGTATTTTTTCAAAAAAGTTTTATCTTATTATCTTCTGTCTCATGCCCTGTTTTTTCTGGAAATAGGGGTACCCCCATTTGAAAAACCAGAAGCAGAAGATGATCTGTATAACGGTGGAGCAGGGCGTTGCGAGGGCTATGTGGAACAGCGAAGCATCTGCGGCCCTGCTCATAAGATAGGATACCGGTATCCGGACACCGAAAGCGCCAATGAGGCCCTGTATCATAACGAAGGTTGTGCAGCCGCATCCGTTAAAATATCCGATGAAGCAGAATAAAAAGGACACGAGCAGTGTATCAATGGCATAACCTTTCAGATACTCGGCGGAGGCAAGGATGACGGCACTGTCTTTCGCGAAGACTCTGGAGAGGAGATCGCCGTGGAAGAATGCGAAATAGCTCATGATAATGCCAAAGCTAAAGGAAGTAAGCATTCCGTAATACAAGCCTTTTATTGCCCGTTTCGGCTGTCCGGCGCCTATGTTCTGTGCGACATAAGCGGACATGGACTGCGTGTAGGCAGAGGGCACAAGCATGATAAAACCACACAGCTTTTCTGCAACGCCTACCCCGGCAGACGCGATCACACCAAGCTGGTTGACGATAGCTGTAATAGCCAGAAATGAGATGCTGACAAGCAGGTCCTGCAAAGCACAGGGGGCGCCCATTTTTACGATCCGCAGGATGATTTTCCTGTCAAACTGAATCTGTTTTCTGGAAAACGGAAAAGCCAGTCCGCGTTTTTTGATAATGATAAGTGATAAAACAACGCTGATGGCCTGTGAGAAAACAGTTGCCAGAGCTGCCCCGGAAGCCCCCAGCCTGAATGCCGCGACAAACAAAAGGTCGAGAAGAATGTTCGCTGCACAGGCAATCATGACAGCGATCAGGGGCGTTCGCGCATCGCCCATTCCCCGGAAGATACTCCCCAGGGTATTATAGGCGGCGATGAACAGGATTCCGGCGGAACAGATCATGACATATTGTACCGTATATTCAAAAGCTTCCGGAGGTGCGTGGAGGAGTCTGACGAATACAGGGGTCATGAACATCATGACAGCGGTCAGTGTCAGGCTGAGTGCAGCAAACAAGCAGATTCCGGCGCCTACGGTATTGCCGATCTCATGTTCCCTGCGCTGCCCGAACTGCTGGCCTATGATGATGGTCACGCCCATAGCCAGTCCTGTGATGATGACGGTCAGTGAATAGAGCACCTGGCTTCCTGTAGCTACGGCAGAAACGGACGCAGGCGATGCAAACTGCCCGACAACGAGTAGGTCAACCGCCCCATAAAGTGTCTGCAGGATCAGGGCAGCCATGATGGGCAGGGTAAAGCGCATCAGCGGTCCCAGTATTTTCCCTTGTGTTAAGTCAGTATTTTTCTTCATAGTGTAAAAGTCCCCCATAAAAATGATAAAATAAAAAAGGACAAGAAAGCAGGCGTTTCAGCCTGCCATCTTATCCGGCAAATCACTTCTTAGTGAGTATCCGCCCTCCGATGAGCAAGTATATTTTATCGGGGAGTGAAGAAAATGTCAACCTATTTTGGGGAGAACTTATTAAGATCTTTTCAAAATGGCCTGCATCTGGCCAATCTCTGCATTCTGTGATTCGATGATATTTTGTGCGAGCGCTGCTGCCTGCTCTTCATCTGTGTTTCCTAAGATGGCCCGGGCCATGTCCACTGCCATCTGGTGGTGCATGATCATCCCTTGTGCGAAGGCATCATCTACGTTTTTAGGGGACTTGTGGGAGGCGTGGTCCATATGGTGTGCGGAAAGCATTTTTTCATAGGCATTCAAATATGTCTGCTCCTGCCCGGCGTTCTGGGTGCCCTGTTTTTTTATATCGTCGATCATTGTCTGCATCTGTTGGATTTCCTGCTTCTGGACCTGTATGATACTTTCGGCCAGCTGGCGCAGTTCATCATCGGAACCGCCGTATTTCAGATAGCTTTCTGACATGGAGACGGCTGCCTGATGATGGGGGATCATTCCAGTCAGGAAGTCCAGGGCGGCGTTACCGGCCGGGGCAATATTTTCCATATCCTGCATCATTTGATTCATGAGTTCATTTTCATCATTTATATAGCTGCTGAGATTTTTCTGGTCGGAAGAGCCGGCATCGGTATTTCTTCCGAAGAGGGCCCAGAAAATCAGTACGATTAGGACGGCTGCGGCTATTCCGCCTGTCCAGTAAATTGTTTTTTTGTTCATGATGACCTCCATATGAGATAGGGTGATTATATATTACAGTCTGTATATTCCGGTGCAGACTGTTAGTACTTAGAATGCCGCATTCGCCGGGGTTTATACGGATTGATCTTGAAAGAAGCTGGGATATATACCTCGGCTCGCAGCAGGTATGTTTCTCACGCGGATATCACGCACTCATTACCACAAAACTTATGCAAAGTTATATTAGGAAAATAAAAGTATTGTTAAAATTAATATAATATATTATTGACAATAGTGTGTGACACACAGTATAATAAAAACACAAGGAGGCGGTGCTATGGGAGAAGAAAAAGATCTGATGGGGAACCTGGTCTCTGAACTTAGGAGGGGAACCTTGATTTTAAGTGTACTGAGCCAGTTAGGGGAAGCAAAGTACGGATATGCACTCGTACAAAGTCTGGAGCTGAAAGGTGTGGAGATAGACCCCAATACTCTCTATCCGCTGCTGCGGAGACTTGAGAAGCAGGGACTGTTAAGCAGCCAGTGGGATGTAGGAGAGGCGAAGCCAAGGAAGTATTACAGAAGGACACTTCTGGGAGATGACATTTTCAGAGAACTGAAGGAACAGTGGGAGAGATTATCGGCTAATATGGAGCAGATTTTGCGGGAGGAATCGATATGACAGACAGAGAGCGGGAGTTGGTTAACCGGTATATATATGAAGTGACGAAACGTGTTCCGAAGGCACAGCGGGAAGAGATCGAGCTGGAGCTTAAGGAACTTATAGATGATATGCTGGAAGGGCTGACGCTGGAACAAATATTTGCAAAGCTGGGGGATCCGGCCGTGTTTGCAAAGAAGTACAGGGAAGATAAGAACTATATGATCAGTCCGGAGTACTATGACAATTATATGTGGGTGATGAAGATTGTACTTATATGTACGGCCGGGGGACTTTTTATATCTGTAGTTGTGAAGTGCATCATTGACTATAGTAGTATTTTTTATATCATCGTCCGCTTCTTAAATGACATCATCATAGCAGGGCTGACAGTATTCGGGGCAGTGACACTGATTTTTACATTTATGGAGCGGCAGAAGGTCAGGATCGACCTGAAGAAGGAGAAGGCATGGACACCGGATATGCTGAACCCCATACCGGACAAAAAAGCAAGGATCAGCCGGGGAGACTGTATCGCATCCATCGTATTCCTGATCCTGTTCAGCTGTCTGCTCATTTTTGCACCACAGCTGTTCGGTGCATACTCGGTGAAAGGGGATAAAGTGGTGAATGTTCCGCTGCTTAATCTGGCGAAGTGGGATATCATCCTGCCGGTGTTCCTGTTTAGTATGCTGGTTAGTTTTGTGGATGAGATCATAAAGCTTGTGACGGGATGTTACTGCAGGCTTGTAATGCTGAGCAGTATTATAACAAACGCAGTGGGACTTATTTTATCCGTGATTGTGCTGAAAGTGCTTCCGTTTTGGAATACTGATTTTGTCCGGGAAGTAGCACAGTTTGATAATGATTTTAAGTTGAAAGTATTCTGGCAGAAGAAGATGGTATTGGGATGGGACGGTCAGACGCTTTCCAATGTTATTCTGGCAATTATTGTATTTGCGTGTGTAATTGAAGTTGCAACAACAGTATATAAAACAATGCGGTATGGCCGCGATATGTGACAGTATATGGCTAAATAGACAGAATAGCCTGCCAATGAAGTTCAAAAGGGTCAGACCCCTCTGCAGAGGGGTCTGACCCTTTTGAACTTTTTGGATTCTCCATGCATGTTGACTAGATACTCTATCCTATTTTCAGATAAATTATGTTAACTTTATCTTATCAAGTATGTAGGAGGAACGAGTGATGTTAGGTTTATCCAGAATTCTAATTAATTATCAGGAGAATCCTGTCGGGATTGAAAAAATTGAACAGGTTGGCTGGGTGATTGTGTCGGATCAGAAACATGTGATACAGAAGAATTATGAACTGCAGATCAGCAGGGACGAGGAGTTTGGAGAGCTGGTTTATGACAGTGGTGTATCAGAGAGCGGGGAATCGGCCCATGTTGTAATCGACAATGAATCTCTGAAACTCCAGTCATCCACGAAGTATTTCATCAGGGTAAGGATCTCTGCAAAAGATGGGGGGCCAAGTGAATGGAAGACAGGCTTCTTTGTGACAGCGCTGCTGTCTGAGGAAGATTGGAAGGCGGAGTTTATTACGATTGAGACAGAGGCGGATAAGGATGACAGCAGAGGGTCTTATGTGAGGAACGAGATTGTAATCGGAAAAAAGGTAAAGGCTGCATACGCGCATGTGACCGCACTTGGCCTGTACCAATTGTATATCAATGGGAAAAAGGTCGGTGATGATGAGTTTACACCCGGATGGACTTCTTATAATAAGCACTTGCTTTATCAGACCTATGACGTCACGGATTATCTGTATGGTGAAACAGGGGAAGAGGGCAGTGTAAATGCAGTAGCGGGCCATATCGGGGCCGGCTGGTATAAAGGTACGGTTGGATTCGTGCGCATGCGGAATCATTATGGGACAAGAGCGGCCTTTGCCTGCCAGATTGCAGTGGAGTATGTGGACGGGTCACGGGAAACATTTTTGACGGATACATCCTGGAAGGGAATATACAGCCCGGTGCTGTTTTCAGAAATATATGACGGAGAGATTTATGATGCGCGCAGAGAGATTCCCGGCTGGAATGAGGCGGGGCTGAATACGGAAAACTGGGCGGACGTGGCGGCAGTACCTTTCCGGGCTGATGTGCTGTCAGCGCAGAGCGGCTGTAAGGTGAAACAGATTACAGAGGTTCCGGCGAAAAGAATCTTTCAGACGCCGCAGGGGGACACGGTCATTGATTTTGGACAGAATATGACGGGCTGGATCGAGTTTAAGGTCAAGGGCAGATCAGGCGACAGGGTAGAACTGAACTGCTTTGAAGTGCTGGATGCAGAAGGGAATGTTTATCTTGATAATCTGCGTTCGGCGAAGGAAACGATTATCTATACATGTAAAGGCAGCGAAGAAGTAACATTCCACCCTCACTTCTCATTTCAGGGATTTCAGTTTGCGAAAGTTTCTGCATATCCGGGAGAGTTGAAAGAGGAGAATTTTACAGCGTATGCACTGCATTCGGACATGGCTGTTACGGGAGAGTTTGAGTGTTCTAATCCGGATATCAATCAGCTGCAGCACAATATTATATGGGGGATGAAAGGCAATTTCCTCGATGTGCCGACCGACTGCCCGCAGAGGGATGAACGTCTGGGCTGGACGGGGGACGCACAGATTTTCTGCCGTACGGCTACATTTTTAAAGGATACCTATACCTTTTACAGCAAATGGCTCCGGGATGTGGAGGCAGACCAGACAGATGAGGGCGGGGTGCCCCATGTCGTACCGGATATTCTGATCGGGAAGTCTTCTGCCGACCGGCTGATGAAGGACGGGGACCATTCTGCGGCGGCGTGGGCCGATGTGGCGATTATTATGCCCTGGACACTTTATCTGACTTACGGGGACACAACCGTTATCGAAAGGCAGTATGACAGTATGAAAGCATGGATCGGATTCATGCAGGAACATTCCGTAGGAAACATCTGGAATTATAAGCTTCAGTTTGGCGACTGGGTGGCTCTGGATGCCGAAGAGGGCAGTTACTTCGGCGCAACGCCGAATGACCTGACCTGTACCGCATATTATGCGTATTCCACAAGGCTGTTTGTGAAAATGGCCGAGATCATCAGACGCACGGAGGATGCAGAAGAATACAGGAAGCTGTACAATGAGATTGTGGATACCTATCAGAAGACATTCTTTGATGAGACGGGACACATGAATGTGCAGACACAGACCGCACAGATCGTTTCTCTGTACTTTGACCTTGTGCCGGAGGCGTTCAGACAGAATGTGGTGGATGATCTGTTAATGCTTCTGGATAAAGAAAACGGACATCTGGTGACGGGATTCGTCGGCACTCCTTATTTCTGCCATGCACTCAGCCAGAACGGGCATACAAAAGAGGCTTACGAACTGCTTCTGAAAGATGATTTCCCGTCATGGCTGTATCAGGTCAGAATGGGTGCGACGACAATCTGGGAGCACTGGGACGGCATGAAGCCGGACGGGACGATGTGGAGTCCGGATATGAATTCCTTCAACCACTATGCTTACGGGGCCATCGGCGAGTGGCTGTACCGGGCGGCGGCAGGAATTGAATGCGACGAGAAGCATCCGGGCTACAAGCACAGCATCATTGCCCCTCATCCGGGAGGCGGGCTGGATTACGTGAAAGCTTCCTATGAAAGTGTATATGGAAAAATCGTATCTGACTGGAATGTGGATGGAAATAGGGTGACACTCCACGTAGAAGTTCCATGTAATACAACCGCATCGATCTGCCCTTACAATGCGACAGAGATACTGGACTCATGCGGGCTGGCTTTTGAGGAAACAAGAGAGGGATACCAGGCAGAGGCAGGTTCCGGAATCTACGAGATTACCTATCTTATGGAATAAAAACATTTGACTGGATTTTCAATATCGGTTTGTAAGATTATCCATGTTAAGCGAAAAAGAATCATGTTAACATAAATTTATCAAAAGCAAGGAGGAAATTAAGAAATGAAAAAGAAAATAGCTGCAGTGCTTTTATGTGCCACCATGATCGCGGGGATGGCGGCAGGATGCGGATCTTCTGACAAAGGATCAGGCACATCATCAGGCGGAAAGGATATGACAGAACTGACACTTTTGATCGACACGGATGTTACCACGGCAGGATTTGAAGCAGTTGCGAAAAAGGCAGAAGAGAAGCTCGGGATTAAGGTGAATATTGAAACAAGGCCGGGCGGGGCAGACGGAGACAACATTGTGAAGACAAGACTTGCATCGGGCGACATGGCAGACCTTTGCCTTTACAACTCAGGGGCCCTGCTAAACGCATTGAATCCGGCGGAATACTTTATCGATATCTCCGGGGAAGATTTTGTATCAAGGATCGATGACAACTACAAATCAGCAGTTTCCGTCGGGGATAAGGTATTCGGTGTCCCATACCAGTCCGCACAGGCGGAAGGAATCGTTTACAGCAAACCGATGTATGAGAAATACAATCTGGAAATCCCGAAGACATGGGACGAGTTCCTTGCTAACTGTGATGTGTTAAAGGAAAACGGCGAGACAGCCATCTTAGGTACATATGCAGATTCATGGACTGCACAGGTTCCATTCTTAGGAGACGCCTACAATCTGGAACAGAGTGATCCGGAGTTCGCAGAAAAATTTGATGCGGGAGAGGCAAAATGGGCGACTACACCTGCAGCCTTAAGAAGTTTTGAAAAACTGGCCGATACAACAGAATACTATAACAGCGACTACCTTGCAACGACATATGACGACGGCTGCGATATCATGGCTAATGGCGAAGCCGGCCACTGGTTTATCTTATCCCAGGCATTATCCAATATTTATGAGCTGTATCAGGATCAGGTTAATGACCTTGGCGTATTTGCAGTACCGGGAGACAGTGCAGAAGATAACGGAATCACACTCTGGTACCCGGCAGCTCTTTACGGCAACAAGAACAGCGACAAGACAGATGCGATCCTGAAATTCATGGAATTCTATATTTCAGATGAGGCACTTGATGCATACTCAGAAGCAGTTCTTCCGGACGGCCCATACTGTGTAAAAGATTACGAGATGCCAGATAACGCGTACGACCCGGTAGCAAACGATATTCAGGCATACTTTGAATCTGGAAAAAATGCACCGGCGCTGGAATACATCAGCCAGGTAAAAGGTGCTGACTGTCCGGCAATCTGTCAGGAGCTTGGCTCAGGGCAGACAACAGCAAAAGAAGCGGCTGAAAAATACGACAAAGACTGTGCAAAACAGGCAACGCAGCTTGGATTAGACTGGTAAAAATTTAACAAGCAGGCTCAAAGGGGTCAGACCCCTTTGAACCTTTCGAAAATTGGAGGGTGGAAATGGACAAGAAAAAAATATATTCGAATTGGTTTATCGTACCGGCGATGGTGATTTTCACAGTATTCTTCCTCCTGCCGATGGTCATATCATTTTTCTTCAGTATGACGGTATGGGATTTCAACAGTTTTACGTTTTGCGGATTTGATAATTTTAAGACATTCTTCTCAGATTCGTCTTTGTACAGCTCTGTTATCAACACTCTGATTTATGCAATACTCACATGCGGGCTGAAACTTATCATTGCATTTTTCCTGGCGGTATTTCTGACAAGTAAGATTAAAACGAAAAATTTCTTGAGATCTGTAGTATTCTTTCCAAACCTGATCAGTACCATTGCAGTAGGTATTACATTCTGCGCTTTAATGCATCCGTCCAAGGGTCTGATCAATCAGGTGATTACTATGCTCGGTGGGACAGGGATGGACTGGCTCGGCAATACAAAGACAGCTTTATATGCAGTCATTCTTACGGATGTCTGGAAGGGCGTCGGGGTTGCAACCGTTATTTTCATTGCCGGCATGCAGTCGATTGACAAGACTTATTATGAGGCTGCTTCGATTGACGGCGCCACGGCATGGGAACAGCTGAAGGCAATCACGGTGCCGCTCAGCCGGCCGGCCATGAATTCCGTTATCATACTGGCATTCATCGGCGGCATGCGGACATTTGACCTGATCTGGGCGATGACAGGCGGCGGCCCGGGATATGCGACAGAGGTCATGGCATCCACCGTTTATAAGCAGTATGCAGCAGGATTCTACGGATTGTCCACGGCAGGAAATGTAATTATGTTTGCTGTCATAGCACTTCTGGCATTCCCGCTTCAGAAATTCCTGCTCAGCAAGGAGGCAGAATAACCATGAAAAAGAAAAAAAGATTATATCTTCTGGGTGATGTATTAGGAGTTGCGGCTGCATTTATCATATTTATCGTACCATTCGCTTTTATGCTGGTAAATGCACTCAAAGAACGCAGGGAAGCCAATCTCCTGAGTATCGTACTGCCGACAGAATTCCACTGGGAAAACTTTGCCGAGGTGTTTAAGGCGAATAATTACCAGATACTTACTGCTTTTAAAAACAGCGGACTGATCGTGGTCGGTTCTGTCCTGATCCTCATTATCGTCGGTTCTATGGGAGGCTATGTTCTCCAGAGAAGAAAAGACCGTGTGATGGGTATCATGAATTCACTGATCATGGCAGGGCTGATGGTTCCGGCCGCAATACTGCCTACGATCTGGGTATTGCAGAGAATTCACCTTTATAAAACAATATGGGGAATGATCCTGATAGAAGTGGCCCTTCAGATTCCGTTTACGATCATGCTTTTCAGAGGATTTATGAGTTCCATCCCGATAGAACTGGAAGAGGCAGGGTATATGGACGGATGTTCAAAATGGAAGATCTTTTCCGCTATTATTTTTCCCTTGCTCAAGCCGGTTACATCCACTGTGATTATCCTGAATGCAGTTACTATCTTTAACGACTTTACCAATCCTCTGTACTTCCTTCCGGGGGCAGAGAACGCAACCGTACAGCTTACACTTTATAACTTTATGGGGCAGTACTCCAGTTCTTACAATATGCTTTTTGCCGATGTAATACTGATAACAATTCCGATGCTCATACTTTTCATATTCTTCAACAAGAGGATTGTAGAAGGAATGGTTGCAGGAGCAGTCAAAGGATAAATAAGAAAACTATAAGACCGGATGCAGAACCGTGACAGATACGGTTCTGCTGCCAGTCTTTTTGTGATATAATGCATTTACTTGGAGAGGGGGGACGGCATGAAGTTCCAGAAGAAGATCATTCTTGTCTATACAATTTTTTCTGTCCTGATCACAGGAATCTTCGGGGCGGCATACTATACTTTGAATGTCAGGCAGTACAAGGAACGGGAATACGGGAATATCCGGACTGTCTCGAATGTGAAGCTCCAACAGATGGAGGATACGCTTGAGAGCATGGAATCTGCCATTACATATGTCCTGTCGGATATCGAGGTGCTGGATGCCCTGAAAAAGCTTGCCACACTGAAAACAGACTCCTATGCGGACATGTATTTCAGCGACTCCACTGCCACTGTCCGTGCAAAAATTAACTCCTACTATTTAATGGAAGAATTTTACCGCATGGTCTTTTTCAATAAGAACGGGAGGACCATTGCAAATAATAACTATACAAACACCGCTCTGAATACAGATGCCTCCTATCAGACCTACCCGTGGGTGGAAAGGGTGAGCGGGAAGGGCGGCAGGAATGTGCTCATAGGACTCCATGAGGATGACTGGGGCAGCCGTTCCAAACCGCAGGTGATCTCTGTCGTGAAAGAGATACAAGGGATGGAGATGGGATATCTTGAGGTGCAGAAGGACAAGGCTTCACTGGATAAAATGATCGCGAATACAGATGAAAACATAACCTATATTTTCATGACGAAAGAAGGGGAATTCCTGTATTCGGATGCACGTCAGGTCAAGGCAGAGTATTACTGGAACCTGATGCAGGGCCGTGATAAGGATATCGAGGAGATTGAGACCGCGGATGGTGAGAAGGCATTGTGCCTGATGCAGGAGTCGGATACAGATGATATTGTCCTTATGACAGTCGCACGCATGGACATCAGCCAAAGCGCAGCTATGGAGGTGCTCCCGGTATCTTTGCTTCTGTTGTTCGTGGCTCTTGCCCTCTCACTTGGGTATATTTACCTGACTTCACGGCAGCTGACCCGGCCGATCCAACAGCTGCAGCATTTTATGGAGACGACCCGGCTGGATAATATGGAGGCTGAGATTCCGGAAAAGATTTCAAATGATGAGATTGAATCCCTGTATGTCTCCTACAAAGACGTGCTGAACCGCCTGAACACATCTATGCTAAAAGAAAAGCGTATGTCACTGCTTTCGCTCCAGGCACAGTTCGACCTCCTTCAGGCACAGGTGAACCCGCATTTTATCTATAATGTACTGAACGTAATTTCCAACCGGGGCATGGTGTCGGATGATGAGGTGATCTGTGATATATGCAGTGAACTGGCGGGGATGCTGCGCTACTCGACAAACACGAAGGATAAGTACGCATCGGTGAAACAAGAGATCGAATATCTGGAACTCTATCTCGGCCTGCTGAAACACCGTTATGACTATAAACTCTCCTATGAGATCCGGATAGATGAGGCACTTTATAACAAGCCGCTCCCGAAAATTGTCCTTCAGCAGATCGTGGAAAATGCGGTTAATCACGGGTACGGGTCAAGTTCTGATATCATCAGGGTGGAGGTTGCCGGGGCACTGACAGAGGATGGCTGGTTCTTGAAGGTGCATGATGATGGAAATGGAATAACGAAAGAGAAACTGGACGAAATAAATAATAATATTTCTTCCATAAGGAATAAACTGACAAATGACCGCAGCGGTGTAGAACTTGAAATAGGTGGAATGGGACTGGTTAATACTTATGCACGCCTGTATCTTTTGTACAACGATGATCTCATATTTGAGATCCGCCCGGGAAAAGAAAAGGGGACGGATGTAATCATCAGATGCAGGGAAAAAAGAAGGCAAAGTGCAGAAGATCTGAGTATAGAACAGAGGAATGATAAAAATGTATAAAATTATGGTAGTAGAAGATGAGCCTACGGCGCTGAACCATGTATGCATGATTCTGGAAAAGAAATGTCCACAGTATGAGATTATGGGGACGGCGGAAAACGGCGGTGAAGCACTCAGATTGATCCGGGAAGAACAGCCGGACATCCTGATCTCTGATGTAAAAATGCCCGTGATGGACGGAATACAGCTTGTTGCAAAGGTGAAGGAAGAGTTCCCGGAGGTGCTTTCAGTAATCGTCAGCGGCTATTCTGAATTTGAATATGCCAAGGGTGCCCTCCAGTCAGGGGTATGTGATTATCTCTTAAAACCGCTGGCTCCATCGGATATGAAGAAGCTGATGGACCGGCTGGAGCCGAAGCTGAATACGTTATATTATGAAAAACGAAACAGGCTGTTAAGATCACTCTGCAATGGGAAACAGGCGGAGGATGCAGACCGGCTTTACCGCTATTTCCCGGCAGGAAATTACTATGCGGCCATATACCGGAAAAACGGCCTTCCCAAAAGATTTTCCAGAAGAACAGGCGTCGAAATATTTTCTATGGAAGAGGAAAAAGTGTATATCTATGGGCGTGACGAAATGGAGGCACTGTATCTTTTCCCCGAGGAACTACTGTTTTCAGGAGACTTCAAGGGAATGGCGGAGCGCATTTTTGAGAGGGAAAAAAGTGGTTATACATATCAGACGGCAGTTGTGTACAACGAATCATTCCCTTTGGAGGCACTTCCCGAAATCGTGAAAAAGCTGTACAGGAGGCTGGATGAATCGGTGGTAATCGGAGAAAACCAGGTGTTGTACCTGAACGGCGACAGCCAGGAATGCCGGAATCCGGGGGAGGAGGAGACGGCCAAAAAGCAGCTTGAACAGGTAGAATACTGCATCCGATATAAAGAGGATAAGAAGTTTCCAACAGAATTGAAGAAATTATTTGATATATTTAGGAAACAGAAAAGTAGTCAGATTTATGTGGAATCTGCAGTGAAATATATTTTTCAGCTGGTACGCAACCTTTATCCAATAGAGAGGGAATTTGTCGATCTGGAGTTTATGATAGACGATGCCTTTTACTATGCGTCCGATATGGATGAACTGAAGGAGAATATACTGACGGTCATCAGACAGTGCATCCCGGATATGGGGAAGGAAAAGATTGATAATAAAGAACAGCTTTTCCATTCTATCTGTTCTTACATGAAGGGACATATGGATGAGGCAATGACGCTGGGCAGTATCTGCAGGCAGTTTGGTGTATCCCAGACATCCTTAAGCAGGATGTTCCGTACATATGAGGAGACTTCTTTCAGCAATTACCTGACCAGTATCCGGATGAAAAAAGCAATGCAGATGATGGAGCAGGACCCGGAGGCCTATATCAAGGACATTGCCGAGCGGGTGGGATATACAGATCAGTTTTACTTCAGCCGCATCTTCCGGTCAGTGACGGGGGTCTGCCCTAAGGAATATATGGAAAAAGCAATGTTGCAAATTTAGTTCAGAAGGGGTAAAATTCTTTTATAAAACGATTTATGGAAGGAACAGGGGATATGCATAAGGACAGCGGCACGGATAAGAAGAAAGCAAATTTAATCAGGGTAGCCAGGTTCATCCTGCACAGGCGTGTGACCTCTAAACCCGAGATCGCGGCAACATTAGGTTTAAGCATGCCAACCGTCCTGCAGAATGTAAAAGAGCTTATCCAGCGTGGGATTATCATTGAGAGCGGGGAATATGAGTCTACAGGCGGCAGGAAGGCAAAGGCACTTTCTGTCAATGCAGGCTTAAAGTATGCCGCCGGCATCGATATTACAAGCAACCATATCAGCTATGTCATGATCGACCTGACAGGGGAACTTGCGGCGAAGGTAAGGGTCCGTGAGAAATTTGAAAATTCACTGGAATATAATGAAACCGTATACCGCCATTTCAGAGAATTTGTAAGCCAGTCCGGGATTGCGGATGATAAGCTTCTGGGGGTTGGGATCTCATTTCCGGGAATCATAGATAAGCAGTATGAGACACTGCTTATTTCCCACATTCTGCGGGTTCAGAATTTAAGCCTGAGAAACTTAAGCCAGCTCTTTGAATATGACGTGCGGTATGAAAATGATGCAAACAGTGCCGCGATGGCAGAGATGTACAGACTGGAAAAAAATGCAGTGTACCTGTCCCTGAGCAATTCTGTAGGCGGATCATTCTATGTCCACAACGGGATATATGAAGGCGACGACTACAGAAGTTCCGAGTTCGGCCATATGGTCATCGTTCCGGGCGGCCGCACCTGCTACTGTGGAAAACAAGGGTGTGTCGATGCCTATTGTTCTGCGCAGGTACTGGCCGGGCACACAAACGGAAATCTCGAACAGTTTTTTGAAAGGCTGGATAAGGGCGATACAGATTTTCAAAAGATCTGGGATGAGTATCTTGAGTATCTCGCAATTACTGTGACCAATCTCCGCATGGCTTACGACTGTGACATCATCCTGGGAGGATATGTGGGCGGATATATAGGTAAATATATGGCGGAACTGAGTAAAAAGGTTGTAAAATATAATGGTTTTGAAAATGATACCACTTATCTGAAGACATGCAGCTTCAAAAAAGAAGTTTCGGCCGTGGGGATTGCCATGAGTTTTGTGGAGCAGTATTTTGAATCGCTGGAATAAAATACTGATAAAAAAATCGTTTGACAGCCCCTTTTATTTTAAACGGACATAGCAGGTGGATTTTCCTGAACCTTCCCGCTTTAATTCACCAGAAGATATGAGCTTTCTAAGTGAACCTTCAATGGAACTGATACTCAGGGAAGGACAGAGATCATGGATGTCCTGTTTTGTAAATCGTCCGATTTTATTTTGTGTGGCAATACGCACCATATCTATAGCGGGCAGTTTTTTTTCCACAATAGAATATCTATCATCAAAATCCTTGTATGCTGCAAGTATAGTTCCAAGGATGTATTTGACAAATGGAACAGCGTCCTCAGTACCTTCATGCCATCCATGCTGTACCTGATTAAGTGTATTATAATACAGGTCCTTGTTTTTGGCGATCTTTGTTTCTAGAGAAATGTATTTACCTACATAGAAACCATTTCGATAAAGCAGCAGCGTAGTCAGCAGCCGGCTCATGCGCCCATTTCCATCATTGAAAGGGTGGATGCAGAGAAAATCATGGATAAAAATAGGAATTACAATGAGCGGTTCCACTTCAAAATTTCCAATGACACGATTATATTCTTCACAGATTCTATCTAATGCTTCTGGTGTTTCAAATGGTGCAAGTGGAGTAAAAAGAATCTCAGTATGGCCATCCGGATAGGTGGCACTAATATAATTCTGATTATTTTTTGTATGGCCGGCCATTGGATTGTTCATGTGGCTGTACATGATTTTATGAAGCTGGAGAATGTAGTTCTGAGTAACCGGTATAGTGTCAAAATTTTCATGGATAATGCTGAGTACATCTCGATATCCTGCGATTTCCTGTTCATCTCTATTCCTGGGAGTAGTTTTTTCTTCGACAAGCTGCTTAATGCGGGTACTTGTTGTGACAATACCTTCAATTGCATTAGATGCTTCAGTACTTTGGATTTTTGCTATCTCAACCAACTTTTCAAGTTCGTCGGGCCTCTGCTTTAGGTACATCTCTTGTTTGCCAGTTTCCTTATAGATAGCTGCTATCAGACCAAGGATTTCGGAATCCCACTTTTGGTCCTTGATTTGTGAATAGTTAAATGTCCTCATTCCCTTAATCCCCTTTCTTTCCCTTAGAACATAGCATGAATTAAGGGAAAAGTCAATGAAAAAGGGAACTTAACCCTTATAATAGGACAATAATTAAGGGAAAATCTTTGATTTCTGTAGCGATTATATAAAGAATCCTGTATAATCAGGGGAGAGAACAAAAGATAATTCAAAGGTGCTGGTTGCCCGGATGTTCATTTTGTTCGATTAGGTCATTTCAAAACTGAAGCAGGAAGGGATATTTTCATGGAAAACACATCCGAAAAAAGGAAAAATGGACAAATAAAGATACAAAAGAAGCATATCTGTTTAGGGATTCTGGCACATGTCGATGCAGGAAAAACAACTTTGTCGGAGAGTATGCTGTATACAGGAGGCAGTATCAGAAAGCTTGGGAGGGTGGACCATCAGGATGCCTTTCTGGATACGTATGAACTTGAGCGTGAAAGGGGGATTACGATTTTCTCGAAACAGGCTGTTATCTCGTGGAAGGATCTGGATATTACATTGCTGGATACTCCGGGACACGTAGACTTTTCGGCGGAGATGGAACGTACGCTGCAGGTTCTGGATTATGCAATTCTTGTGATCAGCGGTGCAGACGGCGTGCAGGGACATACCATGACACTCTGGCGTTTATTGAAGCAATACCGGATTCCTGTTTTTCTCTTTATTAATAAGATGGATCAGGAAGGGACAGATCGTGAGTCAATATTAAAAGAATTAAAG
This sequence comes from Clostridium sp. AF19-22AC, assembly GCF_003479085.1. Classification (NCBI taxonomy): domain Bacteria; kingdom Bacillati; phylum Bacillota; class Clostridia; order Eubacteriales; family Clostridiaceae; genus Clostridium; species Clostridium sp. AF19-22AC. The sequence continues at coordinate 71,652 of NZ_QUGN01000001.1, forward strand.
GAACGTTTAAGTGATGGATGCGTTGATTTTACGTCGCTGGATGATCTGGGATCGGCAGATGATGCGTGGCTTGAAAATCTGGCTGTCTGTGACGAGGACATGCTGGAGGAATATCTGGAGACAGGGGGCGCAGCTCCATCCACTGTTATCAGGGCAGTGGCCGGCAGAAAAGTATTTCCCTGTTATTTTGGTTCTGCGCTTCGTCTGGAAGGGGTGGAAGGGCTTATGGAAGGGCTGCGCAGATTTACGGTCTGCGCGGATTACCCGGAGGAATTCGGGGCAAAAGTGTATAAGATAGCCAGAGATGAGCAGGGCAGCAGGCTGACATATTTAAAAGTGACGGGCGGTGTTCTCCGGGTGAAGGACGTGCTTCCGGGAATGGAAGAAAAAGTGAACCAGATCCGTATTTACTCCGGGGCAAAATACGAGGCAGTACAGGAAGTAGCCGCCGGAGGGGTCTGTGCAGTGACAGGATTGGGAACAACTTACCCGGGGCAGGGGATTGGAGCGGAACGGGCAACGGATATGTTTGTTCTGGAGCCCGTCCTGACGTACCAGATCCAGCTTCCTCAGGGGTGCGACGTACACAACATGTTAAAGAACTTAAGACAGCTTGAGGAAGAGGAACCACAGCTCCATATTGTATGGGAAGAACAGCTGGGGGAGATTCATGCTCAACTGATGGGTGAGGTTCAGATTGAGATACTGAAAAGCATCATCAGAGAGCGGTTCGGTGTGGATGTTGAATTCGGGACGGGGAATATTGTTTACAAGGAAACGATAGAGTTTCCTGTTGAAGGAGTCGGACACTTTGAGCCGCTGCGCCATTATGCGGAGGTGCATCTGCTGCTGGAGCCGGGAGAGCGTGGGACAGGACTGCAGTTTGCGGCGGACTGCAGTGAAGATATTCTGGACAGGAATTGGCAGAGACTGATCCTGACGCATTTGGAGGAAAAGGAACATAAGGGGGTACTGACCGGTGCCCCTGTTACAGATATGAAGATCACCCTGATTACCGGAAGGGCACATTTGAAGCATACAGAGGGAGGAGATTTCCGGCAGGCGACTTACCGGGCGGTCCGTCAGGGACTGAAGAAGGCGAAAAGCATCCTTTTGGAACCCTGGTATGAGTTCCGGCTGGAAGTACCTCAGTCATGTATCGGGCGTGCGATGGCGGATATCCAGAGGATGCAGGGACGGTTTGAACATCCCGGGACGGAGGGGGAACTGTCCATATTAACGGGAACGGCCCCGGTATCCGAGATGCGTGGATACCAGACAGAGCTTTTGTCCTATACAGGCGGACAGGGACGGATGTTCTGCAGCCTGAAGGGATATGAAGCATGTCATAATGCAGATGAGGTGATCGAGGCGGCCGCATATGATTCAGAATCTGATCCTGATAACCCGACGGGATCTGTTTTTTGTGCGCATGGGGCAGGTTTTATTGTCAAGTGGGATCAGGTAGAGGAATATATGCATGTTGAAAGCGGCTGGAAATCAGACACAGAAGTAAATGATTCGGTCAACGTATCAAGAGAAAACAGGTCTGTATCAAGGATTGAACTGACACAGGAAGAACTGGATGCAATCTACAGAAAGACACCGGACCCGGTGAGAAAAAAATGGAACACGTCTCCGGTTACGATCCGGGCAAAGGAAAAAGGTGCCCCGGACCCAAAATGGGAAGAACGTCAGAATGAGAAACAGAGACAGGAAGAATATCTTCTTGTGGATGGCTATAATATTATCTTTGCGTGGGATGAACTGAAGGAACTGGCAGAGGTCAATATCGAGGGTGCCAGGGACAAGTTAATGGATATTTTATGTAATTATCAGGGGTATAAGAAATGTACACTGATTCTTGTCTTTGATGCCTATAAAGTAGAGGGCAATCCCGGTGAAGTAATAAAGTATCATAATATCTATGTCGTCTACACAAAAGAAGCGGAGACCGCGGACCAGTATATCGAGAAGACAGTACGGAAAATGGGGCGGAAATATGCGGTTACGGTAGCAACGTCGGATGCACTGGAACAGGTGATTATCTTGGGACAGGGGGCACAGAGGCTCTCTGCGGCAGGACTGAAGGAAGAAGTGGAACTGATGCTTCAGGAGATACGGCAGGAATTTTTAGGCAGGGGGCCAGAGGAGAGAAACTATCTTTTTGACTATTTGAGCAAAGAGCTATCGGATGAGATGGAGGCGGTCCGTCTTGGGGAGAGGACAAAAGAATAAAGCGATAAGCATAGAGATATGTATAAACAGGATTTTTGATGACAGGAACTGTTATTAAGAGTCCTGTTTTTTGTTTCACAGAAAATATGTTCTATGAAATAAAAGGCCCTTCCTGTGAACCGGATTTAGGTAAAAATACATAAATATGATTCGGAGTTTTTGTGGATTTAGCTGAAATGAAAAAACTTTCGTAATATTTATTGACTTTTTTTAAATCTGGAACAATAATGTAATTACTTTAATAAAACATTTAATAAAAGATAATATCTAACAAAATTTAAAGGAGGAAACAATTATGCTGCAGCAAGTCATGACAGAACCGAAAGTAATCACATTCAGGGAGGTGCCGGCACCAGAGCCAGAGCAGGGGGAGATTTTGGTTAAAGTAATGAACATTGGAATCTGCGGTTCAGACATCCACGTTTATCACGGACAGCACCCATTTACATCCTATCCGGTTACTCAGGGACATGAGGTATCCGCAGAAATCGTAAAGCTGGGGGAAGGCGTAGAAGGCTTTCATGAAGGCGAAAAGGTTACAATCCAGCCACAGGTGGTCTGCGGGAAATGTTATCCGTGCCGGCATGGAAAGTATAACCTTTGCGAAGAACTGAAGGTCATGGGATTCCAGACGACAGGAGTGGCCTCGGAGTATTTTGCAGTAGATGCGGCAAAGGTGACGCCTCTTCCAGAAGAAATGAGTTATGAAGAGGGCGCGATGATCGAACCGCTGGCGGTTGCCGTCCATGCAGTAAGACAGGCTGGGGATGTGAAAGGAATGAAGATCGCCGTTCTCGGAGCCGGCCCTATCGGGAATCTGGTGGCACAGACGGCACTTGGCATGGGTGCAGAGTCCGTCCTGATCACAGACATCAGTGACCTTCGTCTGGAAAAAGCACGTGAGTGTGGAATAGAACATACAGCCAATACACGAAATGAAGATTTCGGTGATGCCATGCTCAGAGTATTCGGACCGGACAAGGCAGACGTCATTTATGACTGTGCCGGAAACAATGTGACAATGGGGCAGGCAATCCAATATGCAAGGAAAGGCAGCACGATCATCCTGGTAGCCGTCTTTGCCGGAAAGGCAGAGATTGACCTGGCAGTACTGAATGACCACGAGCTGGACCTGAACACAACCATGATGTACAGAAACGAAGATTACATAGATGCGATCCGTTTAGTAAACGAGAGTAAAGTCCATCTGCGTCCACTGATCTCAAAGACATTCTCATTCAGAGATTATGACAAGGCTTACCAGTATATAGACGAAAACAGGGAGACAACCATGAAAGTAATCATAAACGTACAGGAGTAGTCATAAAACCGCAAAGGGGTCAGACCCCTCTGCAAAAGGGTCTGACCCCTTTGTGGTTTATGATTATTTATGACTGTAAACGGGGGATTTTATGAAAAGGAGATTTATGAATGAGTAGTAGAGCATTGCGTGCAGAGATACCTGTGAATGTGAAGAAGAGGACAGATACCAATGTCAGGATTCCGCTTATTAGTAAGGTTGCATACGGCATGGGGGATGTTGGATGTAATTTTAGCTGGATGTTTGTAGGAAACTTTCTGATGATATTCTATACGGATGTATTTGGAATCAGTATGAGTGCAGTGGCAGGATTAATGCTGTTTTCCCGTTTCTGGGATGCAGTCAATGATCCTGTGATCGGGAGCCTGACGGATAAGACGAAGTCGAGATGGGGACGGTACAGGCCCTGGCTGCTGATTGCAGCACCTATTACGGCAATCGTTCTGATGCTGACCTTCTGGGCGCACCCGGACTGGTCGAATACTTCCAAGATCGTATATATGGCCGTAACATACTGCATCCTTGTGCTGGGGTATACCTGTGTCAATATTCCATATGGTACCTTGTGTGGTGCCATGACCCAGAATATTGAGGAGCGGGCGCAGATCAATACATTCCGGTCCGTAGCGGCTATGATTGCGATTGGTATTATTAATATTATTACAGTTCCTCTGATCTCGAAACTGGGGGCAGGAAATGATAAAAGAGGATATCTGCTGATTGCAGTTATATATGGATGTATCTTCGCAGCATGTCACATTTTCTGTTTTTCCAAGACGAAAGAGGTTGTGACAATTCCTGAAAAACAGAAGGTTTCTATTAAAGAACAGTTAAAGGCAGTATCCGTAAACAAACCGTATATACTTGCTTTGGCAGGACAGCTGCTCTTTGGTTTTACCTTATACGGCAGAAATGCCGATGCACTTTATTACTTTACATATGTGGAAGGGAATAAAGCCTTCTTTACAACCTACTCCATGTGTATTATCATTCCCTCTATCATAGGCGCCGCATGTTTTCCGCTGCTTTTTAAGTGGACAAATAATAAGGGGCGTGCTGCATCCATTTTTGCATTCCTGACAGGGATCAGTATGTTAAGCCTGTACCTGTTCAGCGTTCGTACATCCCCAATACTTTTTTATTGGATATCAGGACTGACACAGTTCTTCTTTTCTGGATTTAATACTGCGATCTATGCGATTATTCCGGACTGTGTGGAATACGGGGAATGGAAAACAGGCCTGCGCAACGATGGGTTCCAGTATGCATTTGTATCCCTTGGCAATAAGATCGGTATGGCTCTTGGAACTTCCCTGCTGGCCCTGGTCCTTGGAGCAGCAGGCTATGTGGCGAACCAGCAGCAGAATGAAACGGTGATTGCTGTTATGAAGCACTCCTTTACGACGATCCCCGGAGTATTCTGGGTGGTGACGGGGATTGTTCTGTTCTTCTACAGGCTGAATAAGAAACGGTATAATGAGATTGTCGGGGAAATAAAGATCCGGAAAGAGCAGTAAAATTAGAAAAAATATGAAATATAATGACAGGTGAAAAGACTGTAATATATCTGTAAAATAGTATATATTACAGTCTTTTTGGTGTAAAAACATAATTTATAAAATAATTGCATTTATGACTCACGTGATACAGAAAAATCACTTGCATTCTTATATAATGAAATTACAAAAGGAAGAGAACGAAAGTGAAGAAGTAAAAGTAAAATTACGTAACTGTTCATGGCTCTGAACAGTTACAAAATTACAAAGAACATGAGGAGGTAAGAAATATGTTATGGTCGTTTGAATTTAATTTGATGCTTTTCTGTGTGATCGTATTGATAGCCGAGGTGATTTCAAAGAAAACTTCTGCAAGAATTCCATCTGTGTTTCTGGTGGGTGCCATCTTTATGGTTTTATTTGTCGGAAAGATTATCCCTTCCGATTTTATAGACAGCTCCTATATGGAACTGGTCGGAAGAATAACGCTGACTATGTTGATTATCAATATGGGGACAACCTTTGACATTATGCAGATTAAAAAAGAGTGGAAGACTGTTTTAGTCTGTCTGGCGGTATCACTCAGTCTGATTCTCATTGTAGGATTTGCATTACGCCCGATCATCGGAAGAGAGCTGGCGATTATGTCACCGGGACCAATCGCAGGCGGAGGTGCGGCAGCGGCAATGGTAGCGGCAGCAATTGGAGGGATCAAACCACAGCTGGCCTCCTATCCCTGGCTGATCTTTATGCTTCAGGGACTGATTGGCTTTCCGCTGTGCGGCTGGGCTATGCGTAAGGAACTCCAGCATAAAAAGATGCTTATAGATAAGAATGGTTATGTCAAAAGTACTGTACAGCAGACACAGGAGAACCATAAGAAAAAACTTTGCGACAAAGTTCCCCAGTCCTATAAATCCACGGCGTACTACTGGTCCACATTATTGATATTTGCTGTATTGAATATTGCGGTCAACAAGGCATTTCTGGGGCAGTTTAAAATCAACACGAATGTGACGGCAATTATTTTGGGTATCGTACTCAGTCATTTCGGTATCCTTGAAAAAGACCCTCTCAGCAAATCTAATTCAATGGGGATGCTGTTTCTCGGGCTGATTGCCAGTATGGCAAATAGTTTTGCTATGGTTGGGGCACCGGAACTTCTGGCGATGATCAAGCCTCTGGTTATTGTTTTTGCAGTGTCTACACTGGTTATGTTTATCATCGGGATCATTGGATCAAAGATATTTAAAATGTCTAAATATAGAGGGATTGCAATTGCACTGAACTGTTATGTAGGGTTCCCTTACAACTTCATGCTCTGCAGGGAGGCAGTCACGTCTATGACAGATGATAAGGAGCAGCAGAAACTGCTTGAGGATGACCTGATGCCGACGATGATTGTTGCATCACTGATCTCAGTTACACTGGTGTCCGTAATCGTTGCCGGACTGATGCTTAGTTTCTTATAATCCTGTAAATAAAAATGGCGAAATTGATTGGAGGATGGTACAATGGGATTAAAACAGGAAGACGAGTATCCGGTGTTTCCGGCCACAGAGGTAAGGCCAGCGCATTCTAAGATTCTCAATGCAGTGATATCGGACGGAAACTGGTATCGGAAACAAGCTGAGTATGTGTTTACATATGTCAGGGAACTCAGGCGTTATTTCCATAATAACCCTGAACAGGTAATGGAAGAACGGGGAACATCAGAAAAGATCTGTGAGGAACTGGAAAAACTTCAGATTCCATACACGATCATACCGTCATATGGAGTTGTCGGTATCATAGAGGGGGAAATGCCGGGCAGGACGGCTGCGCTTCGGGCCGATATGGATGCCCTGCCGATCCAGGAGCTCGGGAATCCGCCCTATAAATCAAAAAATGACGGCTGTATGCATGCCTGTGGTCATGATGCCCATATGGCAATGCTTCTGGGGGCGGCAAAGATTCTGGCCGGGCACAGGGAAAAACTATGTGGAAATGTAAAACTGATTTTCCAGCAGGCAGAAGAAATAGGCGCAGGTGCACTGATAATGCTAAGGGCGGGGGTACTTGATGACTGTAGTGCGATCTTTGGACTTCACCAGTCAGCAGAATATCCAACAGGAAGTTTTTTTATGGATGAGAAAGATTTTACCGCGGCAAATGTAATCTTTAAAGTCAAGGTGAGCGGGGGCGGCGGGCACGGCTCACAGCCGCAGTTGTCCGTAGATCCTGTGGTAGCGGCTTCCGCTATGATCCAGTCGCTCCAGACACTGGTAAGCCGTGAGACTGACCCGGAGGAGATGGCGGTTGTAACAGTCGGTTATATCAACAGTTCCACAAGCAGGTGCAATATTATTACAGAAGAAGTAGAATTCGGGGGAACTATCCGCTACAGGAAAACAGAGCTGTGCGAGGTATTTGAACACTCATTTTACAGAGTCCTTAGAAACATAGGAGCAGCCTACCGTGTGGAGGTCGGGATCGAATATCATAATGTCTGCGTACCTGTTTATAATGATCCGGTGCTGGCAGATTTTACACGGCAGGTATTAGAATCGCTGGCCGGAAAAGAACAGGTAAGTGACCGAATGAAGACTGCGGCTGCAGAGGATTTTGCATTTTATCAGCAGCAGCTTCCCGGTATGTATTTTTTCATGGGTTCAGGGGATGCAGAACATACGAAACCTCTCCATAACCCATACTATGATATAAATGAGGATGCGCTGATCGAGGGGACTGCAGCCTACAGCAAGCTGGCAGCGGATTATCTGCTGAGTACAAAGGAGCAGGATTATGAGCCGGAAGGAAAAAGATTCGTGGGAAAAAGTTGACTTAAAGGAAAAACAGATAACCGGATGTCTGAAGGAGGCCTCAATTTTTAGAGACGTACCTGAAAAACAACTGGCGGAACTGGCCGGGGCCTGCTTCAGTTTTTTTATCAAGAGTGGCGGGTATATCTACAGGCGTGACAGGGATGTGCCGTATATGGTAATCATTTATTCCGGCTGTGCACTGGTTTACATCGGATTTGAAGGGACAGAAGAGATGCTGGTTAAGATCAGGCGCAGAGGAGATTACATCGGTGAGATGGGGGTTCTTGGAAATCAGCCGCAGCCCTGCAATGTTATTGCACAGGAGGACACCATAGCCGTACTGATTCCGAAACTGGCGTTTTGCGAATTTTTGAAGAAAAACCATAATGTGGTCTCTGCCCTGTTTCAGGATTTAATAGGACGGATCAACCAGTCGAGCAGGAAACTGATCAATACGATTTACATGGAGGCGGACGGAAAACTGGCCTATTCGATTGCCAGGCTGATGGTTAGTGCCAAAAAGTGTGAAGAAGGTATGTATATCACAGTCAGCCAGAAGAATCTGGCAATGGCCTCGGGCTTGTCGAGACAGTCTGTTGCGCGTGTACTGACACAATGGAAACAGGAGAACTGGATCATGACGCGGCGGAACAAGATTATTATATTGAATCAGGATGCAATCCTAAATACAATCGTTCTCAATGAAATGAAATAAAAGAGGGGGAAGCCCGGAGCTGACAGAAGAACTCCGGCTTCCCTATTTCTGTTATTCCAGTCATTATTTATTGAATTCCCCCGCATTTTAGTATATGATATTTTAGTATGGGAATGTCATGATTGTACGAAAGAAAGGAGAGCTATTTTGCTTACGATTAACAATTATGTGAAAGCGAAATCCCTGGAGGAGGCCTATGAGCTGAATCAGGCAAGGAACGCCCGTGTGATGGGCGGTATGATGTGGATGCGGCTGGGGAACGCGAAAGTACAGACGATTATAGATTTGTCGGATCTGGGGCTGGACCAGATCGAGGAGAACGACCATGTTTTCAAGATCGGCGCGATGTGCACACTCAGACAGCTGGAGCAGCACGAGGGGCTGAGGGAGATGTACGGGGACGCTATCGCAAAGGCACTGCATCATATCGTAGGGGTCCAGTTCAGAAACCAGGCGACTGTAGGGGGGAGCATCTACGGACGGTTCGGATTTTCCGATGTACTGACATGTCTGCTGGCTCTTGATACATTTGTAGAATTATATAACGGCGGAACAATCCGCCTGTCTGAATTTGTGAACCACAAGAGTGATAAAGATATTTTAGTTTCTATTATTATCAGAAAAAGTAACCGGAAGCTTCGTTACGATTCCATCCGACAGACGAAGACAGACTTCCCGGTTCTGGCGTGTGCGGTTGTAACCGGGCCGGTACATGGGAAAGAAACATGGTATTTTTCAGTGGGGGCACGTCCGATGAAGGCGGCTGTTCTGGAAAAGGAGTGGGAGATCCCGAAGGATATTTCTGACGAGCAGCTGGAAATTTATGCAAAAGAGGCGGCATCACAGTTTACCTATGGTACGAATATGAGAGGCAGCGCGAAGTACCGCCAGCATCTGGCGGAAGTACTGATCCTGCGTTCCATGCGTTCTATTTTAGCGGAGGGCAGATAGATGGAAGTGAAGTTTATATTAAATGGAAAACAGACGGCAGCAGAAGTCGGTGCGGATACGATACTTCTGGATGTTCTGCGCTCTCTGGGCTGCCACAGTGTAAAATGCGGGTGTGAGACGACCAACTGCGGGCTTTGCACAGTCTGGATTGACGGCAGATCACGCCTGTCATGTTCGGTTCTGGCAGCGGCTATGGAAGGGCATGAGATTACAACGCTGGAAGGGGTAAAGGAAGACGCAGAGGAATTTGGCCGTTTTCTGGCAAATGAAGGAGCAGAACAGTGTGGATTCTGTTCTCCCGGATTCATCATGAATGTTCTGGCGATGGTTAAGGAACTCCACAATCCGGATATAGAAGAGATCAAGGAATACTTATCAGGAAACCTGTGCAGATGTACCGGCTATATGGGACAGCTGCGTGCAATCCAGAAGTATTTACAGAGCAAAGAGGAGGTGTGTTCATGAGAATCGTGAATCAGCCGGTTCCGAAAGTAGATGCGAAGGCGCTTGTAACGGGACAGGGAGTATATACAGATGATTTAGCGCCGTCCGACTGCCTGATCGTAAAGGTATTAAGGAGTCCTCATGCACATGCCCTGATCAAAGATATTAACTTGACAAGGGCTCTGGCAGTACCGGGGATTGAATGTATCCTGACCTATGAAGACTGCCCGGATAAACGATTTACAATGGCAGGACAGAGCTATCCGGAGCCGAGCCCTTATGACAGGCTGATTCTGGACCAGCGTGTCCGCTTCGTGGGAGATGCAGTGGCAGTGATTGCCGGGAACAGCAAAGAGGCTGTGAATAAGGCTATGAAGCTGATCAAGGTGAAGTATGAGGTTTTGGAACCTCTCCTTGACTTTCGAAAGGCAAAGGACAACCCGGTTCTTGTGCATCCCGAAGACAACTGGCAGAGCCTCTGTCCGGTGGGGGCAGATAATAAAAGAAATCTCTGTGCACATGAGGAAAACTCGGCAGGCGATATCGATTCGGTTCTGGACTCATGCGAATATGTTGTGGACAGGGTTTACCATACAAAGGCAAACCAGCAGGCCATGATGGAAACGTTCCGTACATACACATATCTGGATGCATATGGCAGGCTGAATATTGTTTCTTCCACACAGGTACCGTTCCATGTCCGCCGGATTCTTGCTAATGCACTGGATATCCCGAAGTCAAGGGTCCGCGTAATCAAGCCAAGGATAGGCGGTGGCTTCGGGGCAAAACAGACCGTGGTTACGGAGGTTTATCCGGCACTGGTAACCTGGAAGACGGGAAAACCTGCAAAGATCATTTACACGAGAGAAGAATCGTTTATTGCCTCCTCCCCGAGACATGAGATGGAAGTCCATGTACGTGTGGGGGCAGATAAGGACGGCATCATCAAGGGAATCGACGTATATACGCTGTCCAATACCGGTGCATTTGGTGAGCACGGCCCGACGACGGTCGGCCTTTCAGGACATAAATCGATCCCACTGTATGGAAAGGCGGAAGCATTCCGTTTTGTTTACGATGTTGTTTACACAAATGTCATGTCTGCCGGCGCGTACAGAGGATATGGTGCGACGCAGGGGATCTTTGCAGTCGAATCCGCGGTTAATGAACTTGCGGGTAAGATGGGGATGGACCCGGTCGTACTCCGGGAGAAAAATATTGTCAGAGAAGGTCAGGTTATGCCCGCATATTACGGGGAAACGGCAAACAGCTGTGCACTGGACCGCTGCTTACAGCGGGCGAAGGAAATGATAGACTGGGACAGCAAATATCCGTGCCGGGACATGGGAAACGATAAGGTCAGAAGTGTAGGTGTGGCAATGGCAATGCAGGGGTCCGGAATTTCCGCACTGGATACTGCATCTGTCGGGATCAAGGTAAATGACGATGGTTTCTACAGCCTGATGATCGGTGCGACAGACATGGGTACGGGCTGTGATACCATACTGGCACAGATGGCTGCAGAGTGTCTGGACTGTGAGATGGAAGACATCATCGTGCATGGGGTCGATACGGATTCGTCACCTTATGACTGCGGGTCCTATGCCTCCAGCACCACTTATGTTACAGGTATGGCGGTCGTCAGAACATGTGAAGCGTTAAGAGAGAAGATTTGTGCAAAGGGTGCAGAGTACCTGAACTGTCCTGTCGGGGATATCGAATTTGACGGGAATCAGGTCGTGAATTTAAAAACAAGTGAGAGCATCTCAAGGGCAGAGATCGGAAATCGTGTCATGTGCAGCAACGAAGATGCATTGTATGCGAGTGAGGCCTTCAGTTCCCCAATTTCACCGCCGCCTTTTATGGTCGGTATGGCCGAGGTGGAGATTGACAAGGCGACAGGACAGCTTGAACTTATAGATTATGTGGCAGTCGTGGACTGTGGTACCGTGGTCAACCCGAATCTTGCGAGGGTACAGACAGAGGGCGGTATCGCGCAGGGAATTGGCATGGCGTTATATGAGGATGTTGTATACAGCGACAAAGGGAAAAATTACAGCAATTCCTTCATGCAGTATAAGATTCCAAGCCGTCTGGACGTGGGAGAGATCCGTGTTGAATTTGAAAGCAGTTATGAGCCGACCGGGCCGTTCGGGGCGAAATCAATCGGCGAGATCGTCATCAACACCCCGCCTCCCGCAATTGCAAACGCCGTCCAGAATGCGACAGGCGTCATGATCCGGGAATTACCAGTCACATCCGAAAAAATCTATTGGGGGATGCGTGGGCAGAACCTGTAAATGAAATTAAAGTTAGTATGAAAAAAAGGACGACTCTGAAATTTAACAGAGTTGTCCTTTTATCGTAAAAAAGTAATCAGGATTCCAATACAGCCTTATCCAATCTTTTTCTGATAGGCAAGCCGTTCAGTCCCGTCCTCGGAATAAATAATTCCACAGTATGTAAATCCGTTTTTGTCCAGCATGTGCTGCATTACCATGTTATCTCTGTGCGTATCGATCTTCAGGTTCCCGCATTGTTTAAGTGCCCAGTTCAGACAGAACGTGGCGGCACCCCTGACTGTACCGTTCGAGGTGATCCTGTGGACGACACCGTAGGGACTGTCATCCAGCCATTGTCCTTCATAAATTTTGGCATAAGTGTCATCTTTTCCCAGTTTATAGTAGAAGGTGGCAACAACTTTCCCCTGTTCTTCACATACATAACTATTGCCTTCCTCAATATCTCTGGCGAGCAGAGGCTTCGGCGGATAGGAATTGCCCCATTGTGAGGGATTTCCGTGACTCGTCATGAAAGAACGTGCGCCTTCATACATTTTCATAAGAATATCAAGGTCTGCCAGCTGCGATTTTCTAATTTCCATAATAAAAATTAACCTCTCGTAATAATACTGACATGCAATCAGAACCTGTCCAGCATCTTCTGGCATGTAATATTATTGTAAAACGGATTCAAAAATTAAGCAATTAGAAAAAATACTGAAATATGCAACCTTTTGCCTTGAAAATCCGTCTATTTAATGTAAAGATAGTAGTATACCCGAAGGGCATACCGTAACACATGCCCTTCGGGCGGATCTGCAGCGCAGACTGCAGAATAAGGTTCACCCTAAAGGGCATACCGTAACTCATGCCCTGCGGGCGGGTCTGCAGCGCAGGCTGCAGAATAAGGTATACACATGAGGAGGGCACAGCAGATGGGCAGCAGAAAAAAATTATTACTTGTATTGGGAATTTTGGCAGCGGTTATTGTTTGTATTTATTTAGGTTTTTCTTTCTATTTCATGAGTCATTTCTATTCCGGCACTCATATCAATGGGGCCGATTTTTCCATGAAAACCGCAGAAGATGCGGATAAATACCTGCAAAAACAGATAGCAGGCTATACACTTACCATCATCCCGAAGGAGGGGGAGAAGGAAGAAGTGGCCGGTGCAGACATTTCGATGAAATATGTTAAGAATAAAAAATTAAAACAGGCATTAGAGGAACAGAATGCATTTCTGTGGCCATCCATGTTTTTCGGGGACAGCAGTATCAAGGCTGACTTGGGCTTTACCCTTGATGAGAAGAAGCTGGAAGAAAAGATTGAGGGGCTTAGCTGCTGGCAGAATGAAGGAAAGACTGATCCCCAGAGCGCGAAACCGGAATTCAACGGGGAGAAGTTTGTAGTAAAAGAAGAAGTACTCGGTACAAAGGTGGATCAGGAAAAGATGAAAAAAGCAATCACGGATGCGGTATTTGGCCTGTACGAAGAAATCAGTCTGGAAAAAGAAGACTGCTACCAGAAGCCAAAATATACTTCTGATTCAAAAGAAGTGGCAGCGGCCTGCGACACTCTCAACCAGTACTGTAAGGCAAGCATCACTTACGACATGGCGCCGGCAAAAGAAGTCGTGGACGGCAAGCTGATTGCCCAATGGCTGACATGGGATGACAATATGAATGTTACCTTCCATGAAGACAAGGTGGGCGAGTATATGAATAATTTTGCCGCAAAGTATGAAACGCTGTATGCTTCCAGACCCTTGACAACACCTTGGGGAAAAGCGACGGAAGTCAGTGGAGGGACCTATGGCTGGGCGATTGACGAAGCTTCGGAGACACAGGCATTGCTTGCAAGTATCAAGGCCGGTGAAACGGTAACAAAGGAACCTGTCTATGAGCAGAGGGCGGCAACCCACGAGGCGCAGGACTGGGGAAAAACGTTTATCGAGGTGGATCTGAGCGCGCAGTACATGTGGTATATCGTGGATGGAAATGTGGCATTTGAGAGTGCGGTCGTGACAGGTAAACCGTATGATCATTCTACGCCGTCGGGAGTGTATGACATTTTATTGATGTCTTTGAATACGACACTGGTAGGAAATATTGTGCCCGAAACCGGGGAACCGGAATACCGCACGCCTGTGGATTACTGGATGCAGGTGACATGGGGCGGTGTTGGTTTCCATGATGCGACATGGCAGCCGGCATTCGGCGGTGACCTGTACTGGAGCATCGGATCGCATGGGTGCATCAATATGCCCCTGGATGCGGCGGGGACATTATACAGCATGATATCCACCGGGACCCCGGTCGTCATGCACTATTAGGATTGGTACATTTACATCTTCTACGGTCACTGAAAGTAGTGGGTGAGAACAGGATTTGACACTAGATATTGTATAAAATTGCGTACAATGCATCAAATGATAACGATTATCACTTAAACTCTTGTCTTTTATTTAACGTGATGTTATACTAGGCGAGGAAAAAAGATAAACCTTATTTATTAAAGGAGGATTTTCGAATATGACACATTTTGAGCAGTGGGACGGATTTCAGGGGAGACTCTGGAAAGACGACATTAATGTACGCGATTTTATCCAGCACAACTACACACCTTATGACGGGGACGAAAGTTTCCTAGCAGGACCTACAGAGGCAACGAATAAACTCTGGGGAAAACTTCAGGAATTACAGAAGGAAGAACGTGCAAAAGGCGGCGTTCTGGATATGGAGACAGAGGTTGTTTCAGGGCTGACAGCTTATGGGCCGGGATATATTGATGAAGAGATGAAGGATCTGGAAACAGTTGTGGGACTCCAGACAGACAAGCCTCTTAAGAGAGCTTTTATGCCGTACGGCGGTATTAATATGGCAGAGAAGGCCTGCACCACATACGGATACCAGCCGAGTGAAAAGCTGCATGAGATTTTCACAAAATACCACAAGACACACAATCAGGGGGTATTCGATATTTATACACCGGAAATGAAGAGAGCACGTCATAATAAGATCATTACAGGGCTTCCGGACACTTACGGAAGAGGACGTATTGTCGGTGATTACCGCCGTGTGGCTCTTTATGGAATCGACCTTCTGCTTGAGAAGAAGATGGACGATTTCAATGAGACAGAGAGACATGGTATGAAGGGGACGGACTTCCGTCTCAGGGAAGAGGTTGCCGATCAGTTAAAGGCCCTGAAAGAGATGAAAGACATGGCGGCTGTTTACGGATACGATATTTCAAAGCCGGCCAAAGATGCAAGAGAAGCAGTTCAGTGGCTGTATTTTGGATATCTTGCAGCGATAAAGACACAGAACGGGGCTGCAATGAGCGTCGGAAGAATCTCAACATTCCTGGATGTCTACATCCAGAGAGATATGAAGAAGGGAATCCTGACAGAAGAAGAGGCACAGGAACTGATCGACCATATGGTTATGAAGTTCAGAATGGTGAAGTTCGCCAGAATTCCTTCTTATAATGAACTGTTTTCCGGGGACCCGGTATGGGCTACGCTGGAAGTGGCAGGTCTCGGGCAGGACGGACGCTCTATGGTTACAAAGAACGACTACCGCTTCCTGCACACACTGGAAAACATGGGACCGTCACCGGAGCCAAACCTGACAGTACTGTATTCTTCACGCCTGCCAGAGGCATTTAAGAAATATTCTGCACACATTTCTATTACGACAAGTTCCATCCAGTATGAGAACGATGATGTGATGCGCCCAGTATGGGGAGATGATTACTCTATCTGCTGCTGCGTATCCGCAACACAGACAGGCAAGGAAATCCAGTTCTTCGGGGCACGTGCAAACCTTGCAAAATGCCTGCTGTACGCAATCAACGGCGGCGTGGACGTGAAGACAAGAGAGCAGGTAGCGCCTGCATACAAACCAGTGACCTCAGAGTATCTGGATTACGATGAGGTCATGGATAAATATGACAAGATGATGGACTGGCTGTCCAAGCTGTATGTCGATACACTGAATATGATCCACTACATGCATGATAAATACTACTATGAAGCGGCAGAGATGGCATTGATCGACACAGACGTAAGACGTACATTTGCAACAGGTATCGCTGGATTTTCACATGTGGTTGACTCTTTAAGCGCGATCAAATATGCCAAGGTGAAAGTAATCCGCGATGAGACCGGAATGGCTGTAGACTACGAGACAGAGGGAGACTTCCCGAGATACGGAAATGATGATGACCGGGCAGACGACATCGCGATCTGGCTTCTAAAGACATTCATGGGTAAATTGAAAAAATGCCACACCTACAGAAATTCAGAGCCGACCACATCAATCCTTACCATTACATCAAACGTCGTATATGGCAAGGCAACAGGATCTCTTCCGGATGGAAGAAAAGCAGGAGAGCCGCTGGCACCGGGAGCCAACCCGTCCTATGGTGCAGAGCAGAACGGTCTGCTTGCATCCCTGAATTCAGTTGCAAAGCTTCCATATGAAGAGGCGCTGGACGGTATTTCCAATACACAGACGATCAATCCGGGAGCACTCGGACACGATGACCAGGAGAGAATCGACAATCTGACACACGTGCTGGACGGATATTTCGAGCAGGGTGCACACCATCTGAACGTAAATGTCTTTGGAAAAGAAAAGCTGATCGACGCAATGGAGCATCCGGAGAAGGAAGAATATGCAAACTTCACCATCCGTGTATCCGGATATGCAGTGAAGTTTATCGACCTGACACGTGAGCAGCAGATGGATGTAATCTCCAGAACATGCCACGCAGAGATGTAGTTTTATAAGTACTAATATTTAGTCAGAGGTGAAAAAATGACAGAGCAGACAGAGAAAAAAGGGTATATTCATTCCCTTGAAAGTTTTGGCTCTGTAGATGGACCGGGTGTCCGGTATGTGATCTTTATGAGCGGGTGCGCAATGCGCTGCCAGTTCTGCCACAATCCGGACACGTGGAATATGCAGGCAGGTACGCCGTACACGGCGGACGAACTGCTGAAGCAGGCAAAGAAATACCGCTCTTACTGGGGAAGTAAGGGCGGTATTACAGTAAGCGGGGGAGAACCCCTCCTCCAGATTGAATTCCTGACAGAACTATTCCGGAAGGCAAAGGAAGAAGGAATTCACACGACACTGGACACAAGCGGCAATCCATTTACAAGAGAAGAACCATTTTTCAGCAAAATGCAGGAACTGATGAAATATACAGACCTGATTATGCTGGATATCAAGCATATCGATGAAGAACAGCACCAGATTCTGACCGGATGTACCAACCGGAATATACTGGATCTGGCGGAATATCTATCAGAGACTAAAAAACCGGTCTGGATCAGACACGTCCTTGTACCCGGAAGAAGCGATCAGGACGAATATCTGGAAAGGCTGGATACATTTGTCCAGACACTGGGAAACGTGGAAAAGGTAGAAGTACTGCCTTATCACACACTGGGCACCTTCAAGTGGAAAGAACTTGGACTTTCATATCCACTGGAAGGAGTAGAACCGCCTTCAAAAGAGCGGATCGAGAATGCAGAAAGAATACTGCATGTATCTTCATAGGGGTCAGACCCTTTTGCGATCCGTATTCAGAATATTCTGGATATAGATGTAAAAACAGGCGGACTTTCGCTGCCTGTCGAGAAATTGTTTCTTAATCATGAACAAAAATTTGAATAATTTGTCTGTACCAGATGTCCACCCTCGCAGTCATAAATATATTTGATCTGTGCCCGGGTTAATTTCTGGGCAGAGGTGAGGATATTTCTGTCTGAAGAAGCAGTCCTGTCAGTGTTGGAAAACAGCACGGCATGGCTGCTTTTTTGGACTAGCAGACTCTGTCTGTGTTCTTTTGCAGCTAAATGCCGGGTGTCATTTCCAAATATGAGAAAATGCTGCCCGATGCTGTATATGTCATCCGTAAAATGTGTGCGGCACAAGATACTGTCCTTCAGTTCCGCCTGACAGTATCCGTTTAGTTTCTTATTAATATCCAGAACATATTTTTCTGAGGGGACCCGGGGGAGATAAAAGTCTGCACAGGGGCAGGCTGCAAGAAAATATTGAAGCTCTCTGGACACGTCTGTACAGCCTGCAGAGAGAATGATTGTGTCAACATTTTTAAGATGTGGCCTGATAAATTGAATGTTGCTGCGCAAGGCATCTGCATTGGAAGAGATAAAAAGCAGCTTTCTTTTGCAGGTGTCTATATACCATGTTGGGTTGTCAGGTAAGTGGCCTGATGACAGTGATCCGGTAAATGTTGAAATCTTCATATTCAAATCCTCTCAGAATGTGGACCTGTGTTTGGCAGGTACTGCTGTTGACTGACTGCATAGAAAACGAATGTACGAAAAAAACAATAAATCTACCCTAATAATTTAGCACATTAATACAATAAAGACAATGGTATTGTGAAAAAAATTACAATTTTATCCAGAAAATAAAAAAACGTTCAGGAACATGTTTTGTAAGTCTGGGAACTGCCATGTATATAATTTCCAGTCCGGTCAATCCTATTGATGAGGTGAACGTAAATGGTGAAAAAATCAATATGGAGTATATCGGCATCTGCCGGAAAAAGAGATCCGTTGTCGGGAAATATCAGTACAGATACTGTCATCATTGGAGGCGGAATGGCGGGAGTCCTGACGGCTCATTTTCTGGAGCAGGCGGGTGTGGAATGTGTGATACTGGAAGAGAACAGAATCGGCAGCGGGCAGACGAAAAATACGACCGCAAAAGTAACTGCACAGCACGGTCTGATCTATGACCGGCTGCTCCAGAGCGTGGGGAAGGAGAAAGCCGGGCAGTATGCAGCCGCAAATCAGGAGGCAATACACCGGTATCGGATTCTTGTAGAGAAGTACCAGATGGACTGTCAGTGGGAGGACTGCCCGGCTTATCTGTATACTTCTGTCGATTCAAAAAGGCTGCGACAGGAATATGAGGCGGCAAAAAGACTCGGGATTCCGGGGGAACTGACGGAAAAGACCGAGCTTCCGTTTCCGGTAAAACTAGCCCTGAAATTCGAAAATCAGGGAAGATTCCACCCATTGAAATTCTTGTACAGCATTGCGGGGGATCTGAAGATCTATGAAAATACAAAAGTAAAGCATGTGGAGGGACACACTGTAACGTCGGATCTGGGGCAGGTAACAGCTAAGAACATCGTGTTTGCATGTCACTATCCATTTCAGAATGTTCCGGGATATTACTTTATGAGGATGCATCAGGAGAGAAGTTATGTTGTTTCCGTAAAACAGGCATGCAGTCTTAACGGTATGTATTATGGAATCGATGAAGATGCATTGTCATTCAGAAGCGCGGGCGAAGAAATCTTGATCGGCGGGGGCGGACACCGTACAGGAAAGAAGACGGCGGGAAACTCTTATGACTATCTGGCGCATATGGCGGAAAAATACTGGCCCGGATGTAAAGAAACTGCCAGATGGTCGGCACAGGACTGTATGACTTTAGACAACATTCCCTATATCGGGCTATTCAGCCGCTCCTGTCCGGACTGGTATGTAGCCACTGGTTTTGGAAAATGGGGTATGACAAGCTCTATGGTATCTGCAATGATACTGACAGACCTGATTCTGAAAAGAGAGTGCCCTTATGCGGATGTATTTTCCCCCCAGAGGTATAACATTCAGGCATCGGCAGCAAATTTTATCAAAGACAGCGGGCACGCGGCAGCCGGACTTCTGAAACGCGCAGCGGGCATACCGAAAGAAAAACTGGAGGAAATACGGCCTGGCGAGGGTGCCGTGATAGAACATGACGGCCAGAAATACGGGGTATATAAATCCGAAACAGGAAAAAAGTATGCGGTATCTGTCAAATGTCCCCACCTTGGCTGCCAGCTGGAATGGAATGCACAGGAAAAAAGCTGGGACTGCCCATGCCACGGTTCACGGTTTGACTATCAGGGGAGAAAGCTTGATGAGCCCGCGCAGGAAGATACCGAATGTTATATATGGGAGGAGGACTAGATGAAAGAACAATACTTTCACGGGATCGGCAGGCGCTATCCCTATTTTGAAGGCTGGTATTTAAAACATCAGAACATGGGGAAGACGATTGCATTTATTCCAGCACTGCACGCAGATAAAAAAGGAGGCTGGTCAGCCTCCATACAGGTCGTGCTGGATGACGGTGCATGGTACTTCACTTACCCGGTTGAAAGCTGCAGGATCAGCAGAAAAAAGTTTTGTGTAAAAATAGGAGAAAATGTATTTTCGGAAAAGGGAATCCGGATTAAAATACACGATTCCCGGGTTTCGGTTGAAGGGCAGATTATGTATTCGAAATTCAGGAAGATCAAGGGCGACATTATGGGATTTTTTCGATGGATTCCCTGTCTGCAGTGCCATCACGGCGTGATCAGTATGGCCCATGACCTGACCGGGAGCCTGAAGATTAATGGCGAGCGGGTCGTGTTTACAGGAGGGCGCGGATACATTGAGACGGACTGGGGATCTTCCTTCCCAAAGACATATCTCTGGACACAGTGCGGATTTGGAATGCAGGAAAAAAACAGTATCATGGTTTCCGTGGCAGATGTCCCAGTGTTCGGAGTCAGCCTTTTGGGCTGTATCTGCGCGATTCATTACAAGGGACGGGAGTACAGGCTAGGAACCTACTATGGTGCACGTGCGACGGATTACGGACCCGACACTGTCACACTCACACAGGGGAAGATGAAAGTGAGAATCACAAAACTAAGCGAACATGCACTGGGACTTCATGCACCGCAGATGGGGAATATGAAGAGGATGATAAAAGAAAGTCCTGCCTGCCTTGTGCGCTACCAGTTCTGGAGGGGGAAGAAACTGGTCTTTGATGTTACGTCGGACCGGGCGTCGTTTGAGTCGGAAACAGAGGAAGTAATGGACTAGAATAAGTTTAGAGCGTGTCAATGAATCATTGTACACGCTCTATTCCGGTCGATGTCCAAAGTATTGTGGAAAGTATTTTGTGAAAATTCCAATATTGCTTTAACTGATATATTATGGTAGAATAGCACCACATCAAAAATCAAGACAGATTCATTTCGAATATTATAACTGTCTTTTCAACAGCCATATGCTGTTTGTATCTGAATTCAGGCATTTTCAGCCAGATTACAGTTTGATGAACAAAAAGAGGATTTTTATTAGGGAGCAGAACCCGGTCAATGACAATTTTCGTTAATTGTGCTAAAATAAAAAAAGAAACGGAAATATCTGATGAGGCTCAATAATCTTCCCGAATAAAAATGAATTAACACAAAAGGGAAGGAGAAGGTGAGTGAAAGATTTGCAGAGGCATATAATTACGAACAATTTCCGAACACATCCATAAGAAAAGCACAACTCAAAAAAAGCAGGGAAGGGGTGGAGATGATGTGTGATATAGTAGAAGAATATGCAAAAGAATATGCAGAAAAACAGAGTCGGATTGCGGTCAGACAGGCAGAAGAAAAATTGGCTAAAAAGCTTTTGGAAGAAGGCATGTCGGTCGAAAAAATTGTATCCATGATGGAAATGCTTTCAGAGGAGGATGTGAAGAAAATTAGCGGTAACATGTAAAAGTGCCTTGTTTTATACATTGCAATAGAAGTAGAAGCGAATGCCGGTGATTATTTCACCGGTATTTTTGTGTACATTGCCGTTGAGGATGGATGGGACCAAATTGTACTGTGCTCGTGATTTCTTTTATTACAGTTTTGCAAGGTATCTTTTTTTCCGTAATTCATGTGGTATACTATTTACACTTAGCGAGGTTTTATCGAGCTTAGTGAAAATGCATACCTGAATACTTGGTGAGGTGCTTTCGAATCTAGTGTTCATGGTATACTATTTACACTTAGAAAGGTCTTGCCGGGCTTAGTGTAAAGGTATACCTGAACACTTGGTGGGGGAATTTGGGGCGTGTTTGAGGATTCATTGTACAAGAACTTCAAAGAGCCTTAGAGTGTATTTGAGTTTAGGGAGAGATGATGATGAAGATTCTGATTGTAGAAGATGATATGACGCTGGCCAATGAGCTGGCTCTGCTGTGCAGGCGGTGGGGATTTGAGGCCGTCTGCGCCAAAGGGTTTCGGGAAATTACGCAGGAATATATTCAGTGCCAGCCGGATTTTATACTGATGGATATTAATCTGCCATATTATGACGGGTTTTACTGGTGTGAGCAGATCCGTAAGATTTCTAATGTGCCCGTGCTGTTTTTATCCAGCCGGGACCAGAATGCGGATAAGGTGATGGCAATGGCGTCCGGCGGGGATGATTATGTGGAAAAACCATTTGACCCTGAACTGCTTCTGTTGAAGATCCGGGCAATGCTGCGCAGGGCTTACGAGTATACGGCCAATGACAGGGACTATTTAAATGACAGCATGTATTATGAGAACGGTATGTTTTTCTGTGACGGAAAATCGGTGGAACTGACCAGATCCGAGAGTAAGATTATGTCCACCCTGCTGTCGAAACGGGGGAGCATCGTCAGCAGGGAGAAACTGATGCAGCAGCTTTGGAACACGGATGAATTTGTCACGGACGCATCGCTTACGGTGCTGGTTTCCCGGTTACGCACGAAACTGAATGAGATTACCGGAGGACAGGATGTGGTCGTTACGAAAAAGGGAATGGGGTATTATATCGAATGAAAAATTATTTCCGCGAACGGGAAAAACAGATTTTGACAGGTGTACTGATCCTCGGTTTTATTAATCTGTATTTTTTAGTCCTCTGTGCAAGCAGACTTTATGTTCAGGATCTGTTCTATCTCGATGCAGTTCTTATTGCGGCTGCCGCAGCGGCAGTTTGTCTGGATTACAGAAGGTGGAAAAAGATTCCGCACATTTTCAGGGACGATATCAGGCGGCACAGGAGTGAGCTTGAGCGGCTCCTGGGAAAACAAATGACAGATCTGCTTTTTACGATGGAAGGTGACCACGAGGAAGAAATCCGCTCCCTCCGTGAAGATATGGATATGCTGACGGACTATATAACAAAATGGACGCATGAGGTCAAACTTCCGCTGTCAGCCCTTGGACTGATGAATGAGAGGAATCAGGACCGGGAGCTGAATACGGAGATGCAGGACTGCATTGAAAGAATCCAGCAGCTTTTAAATATAATGATGATGAGCAATAAGCTCAAAAACATGGAAAATGACGTCAAGTTCGAGCGTGTTTCTCTGGATGAGTGTGTGAGCGAAGCACTACGGAACCAGTCCTATTTCCTGATTCAGAATCATTTTCAGATCGGGAAGAACTGCGGGGATACTGCAGTGTATACAGACAGGAGGTGGCTTGTCTATATCCTGGACCAGCTGGTCGGGAATGCTGTGAAATACAGGCAGGAGGCACCGGAACTTCATTTCAGTGCAATGCGGGAGTCGGCAGACGGTGTGGTGCTGAATGTCCGGGACAATGGAATCGGGATTAAAAACGGAGAGATTCCTTACATTTTTGAGCGTGGGTATATCGGGAGCAATCTGCGTGCAGGAGATTATCGCTCTACCGGAATGGGGCTCTATTTTGTGCGGGAAACGGCAGGACATCTGGGCATTCAGATAAAGGTATACTCAGAACATGGAGCGGGAACAACATTTGAACTGCATTTTCAAAATAACGATTCGTATCTTATTTTGTAAGGAACCTTGCAGAACTGTTAGAAAAGGGGAGGCACTGTTATACGGATGAAAGGATTTAAGGCCGCCTTTTTGTTACACTTTTAGTAAACAAAGGAGGCTATAGAAATGAAAAAGATAGTTGAAATCAGAAATCTTGTGAAAAGTTTTGGGAAAAAAGAATATGAGACACGTGTTCTCAAGGGGATTAATCTGGATATCCAAGAGGGGGATTTTATCGCCATCATGGGGCCCAGCGGGGCAGGAAAGTCTACTTTGCTGAATATGCTCTCAACGTTGGATAAACCAACCAGAGGGCAGATTTTTCTGGACGGCGAGGATGTGACAAAGGCTGACAACAAGCGTCTGTCAGTTATCCGCAGGGATAAGATCGGGTTCATCTTTCAGGAGTATAATCTGCTGGACAATATGAGCCTTGAGGATAATATTGCACTGCCGCTCTCTTTAAATGGCGTGAAGAGTAAAGAAGTCCGAGAACGTGTGAAGAACATGGCGAAGCTTTTTGGGCTGGAGGAACACCTTGCAAAGCATCCGTACCAGCTTTCCGGAGGCCAGAAGCAGAGAGGGGCCAGTGCAAGGGCGCTCATTACGGAACCTGAGATTATATTTGCAGATGAGCCGACCGGGGCGCTGGATTCAAAGTCCAGCAGGGATCTGCTGATGAGCTTAAAGGCTGCAAATGATTCCGGGAGGGCAACAATCCTGATGGTGACCCATGATGCATATACGGCAAGCTATGCAAAACAGGTCTATATGCTTGCTGACGGGCAGATACAGTGCAGGGTTTATAATAAAGGCAGCCGGAAAGAGTTTTACGAGGAGATTCTGGACCTGCTTGCTTCAATGGGAGGTGACAGGGAATGAGTCTGATACAGCTGGCATTTTCTAATTTCAAGAGAAGCTTACGAGAATATGCGGCGCTGATCATATCGCTGTCATTCTCTATTTTTATCTTTTTTAACTTTCAGAATATTGTGTACTCGGATTCGATGGATGTCCTGAACAGTATGAAGAAAGAGTATATTGATGTGGTCGTAAATGCGGCCTCTGTAGTATTTGGTGTATTTCTGTTTTTCTTCATCTGGTATGCGACAAATGTATTTTTGAAACAGAGGAAAAAAGAAATCGGAATCTATACGTTTATGGGGCTGGATAATATAAGGATTGGAAAGATGTATGCGCTGGAGGCATTTTTTATCGGTTTGTTCTCGCTGGTTATCGGCCTGGCCACGGGGGCGGGATTTTCGAAGCTGTTTCAAATGCTGCTGTTGAAACTTTCTGAGATCAGTGTGGATATCCGTTTTTCTTTTACTTTAAAACCAGTTCTGGTCACTGCAGCTGTATTTTTTATCATATATGGGCTCATGATTCTGAAAGGCTATGTTTCGATTACAAGGAGCAGTGTACTGAGTATGCTTTCCGGAGCAAAACAGGAGGAAATGAAACCGGAAAAAACATGGTTAACTCTCATAAAGGTAATCACAGGCATCCTAATACTGGCGTCAGGCTATATATGTGCAGTAAGGACTGGGGAAATAGATACTCTGACATACGCTTTTGCAGCTGTCGTGCTGGTGATTGCCGGAACATACCTTCTGTTTGGCGGGGCAATCCCGTTCTTTATCAGAAAACTGACCGGAAGGAAGGATTTTTTATATCAGAAACAAAGAACGCTGTGGATCAATAATCTGTCCTATAGAATCCAGCGGAATTACCGCACTTACGCTATGGTGACGATTCTGATGATCTGTTCAGTTTCTGTACTTGGTACGTCCATTGCTATGAAGCAGCGCTATGATAAAATGACGCATTTCAGAGATACGTTTACGATTCAGGTAGTCGCACAGGAAGAAATGGATAAAGATGAAATAGAAAAAGGGATTGAACAGGAAAACAAGGTGGAATACAGCGCCGAAGTATCTTACCTGATGCTGGATCCAAGTTATTTCCATACAGAGTATACAAACTCTAATTATGGGATTATCCCATATTCGCAGGTCAAAAATGCAGCCGGGCAGGCACATCTTAAGTTCGGGTATTCCGAATTAAAGCAGGATGAAGTGATTGAACTGTCGCATGTTATATTAATGAGTTTTGTAGGGTATAACGGTCCGGGGGAGGTTCAGATCGGGGATGATAAGTTCCGTATTCTGGCGGAAGACGATACCCCGTATCTCGGGGAAATGCAGGGGGCGATGAGCATTTATGTGGTGAATGACGAGGTTTATAAAAAGCTGGAACCATTGGGAATTGTAGCCCATATGTATAATTATAAGCTTGAAGACCCTGCAAATCTGGATGCATCCAGACCTTACCTAAAGTCACTCGCAGAACAGGGGGAGGACGGTCTTTGGAATGTTGGTGTAAATTTTAACAGTCCGGAAGGGAAGGACGAAGCATGGATCCGTGTCATGTATTCCCTGTGCGTCTTTATGTTCGTGACACTGATCCTCGCGGGCGGCAGTATTATCTTTATTAAACTGAACAATGATGCCTGTGAGGACAGAGAGCGCTACGGTGTGCTTATGAAACTGGGAATCGACAGGGAAACATTAGGAAAATCTATCAGGCAGGAAATCCGTTTTACTTATTACTGCCCGTTCCTGTTGATGACGGTAACCTCATGGTTTGCCATAAAGGCACTGGGAAACGTCATGAAGGAAGATTTGTTCAAAGTAAATATCTACAGTGCAGTTTCTATACTGGCGGTATTTACGGGGATTTATCTGGTTTCGGTGAGGGTGTTCAGAAGAAAGGTGTTGGATTAAGTTAAAGGTGTTATATGCTCTAAGTGACTTCTTAATCATGGTCTTTTCATGGTTAGTGAAGCACTTAGGGCATATTTTATTTTTATCAGGGATTGAAAAGAATCATGTGCAGCATTACAGATTCGTTTCCGATATTTTTATACGGATGAATAGTAACGGCTTCAATATAGAAAAAAGTCTTGACTTGGAGTTAACTTCAAGGCGTATGCTACTATCAGGCAGAAATGCCGGAACAAGGTTAACTTAGATTTTATACGATTGTATAAAAAGAAGGAGGCATTTTTTATGAACAGTTTTGTATATGATATCCCTGTAAAGGTATATTTTGGCGAGAACCAGCTTGGAAATCTCGGGGCGGAGTTAAAGAAATTCGGAAACAGGGTACTGCTTACTTACGGCGGGGGCTCTATCAAAAAATCAGGCCTGTATGACAGTGTTACTGATGAAATCAGAAAGGCAGGACTCGAATTGTTTGAACTGTCAGGGATTGAGCCAAATCCGCGTATCGATTCTGTGCGAAAAGGGGCTCAGATTTGTAAGGATGAGAAGATCGATGTTCTTTTGGCTGTCGGTGGAGGATCTACGATTGATGCGACTAAGTATATGGCAGCAGGAGCCTGCGTGGACCATGATCCGTGGGAGTTTTTCAGTAAGTGGGCACCGATAGAAAAAGCACTTCCCATTGTTACCGTACTGACGCTCTCTGCGACGGGGTCTGAGATGGACCCGGGCGGAGTGATCAGTAATCCTGAGACAAAAGATAAGATCGGAAGGCTGGCACCGCAGCTCCTTCCAAAGGTTTCTTTCCTTGACCCGACACTGACGTATTCTGTCAGTGAGTACCAGACGGCATGCGGGGCAGCCGATATGATGTCACATATTATGGAAGTTTATTTTAACATGGAGCAGGATTTATATATGCTTGATTGTTTTATGGAAGGTTTGATGAAGACAATCATAAAGTTTGCGCCTGCAGCCATGAAGGAGCCAGATAATTATGAGGCACGCGCCAATTTGATGTGGGCATCGAGCTGGGCAATCAATGGATTTGTGAATGGAGGAAAGCAGCAGGAATGGAGCTGCCATCCGATGGAGCATGAGGTTTCGGCAATCTATGACATCACACATGGTCTGGGCCTGGCAATTCTGACACCGAGATGGATGGAATACTGTCTGGATGAGACAACTGCTTCTAAATACTATCAATTTGGGGTAAATGTATTTGGGATTGATGCTTCCCTTCCTGAAATGGAGGCCGCTAAGAAGAGTATTGAGATGCTGAAGGAATTTTTATATGGTACACTGGGACTGAAAAGCAGCTTTGAAGAAGTAGGGATTGATGACAGTAATTTTGAAATCATGGCAAAAAAGGCATGTATGGGAGAGACACTGGAGGGATTCAAGCCTCTTAAGCAAAAGGATATTGAAGAAATATTTAAGATGTGTCTGAAATAGAACCGACTCTGTTTATCAACTAAAAAAATGCAGTATGCTGCGTGACAACGGAGTGAAGAACAGATATAATAAGAAGATGACCACGAAGAATGAGGTGACAATAGATGGAAACACATGAGGTGCTGGAAAAAGTCAGAAAAGGCGAGATGTCCGTTGAGGAAGCGGAACAGTATTTCCGGAGGGAGCCTTTTGAGGAGATGGGGTATGCAAAGCTAGATACCCATAGAAAGTTAAGGTCCGGTTTTCCGGAGGTGGTCTTTTGCAGCGGGAAGACTGATGAGCATTTACTTCATATTTATAAAAAGCTGTATGAGGAGGAAGGCGAGGTATTCGGGACAAGGGCATCAAAAGAACAGTATGATTTCCTGAAGAAGGAACTGCCGGAGGCAGAATACGACCCTCTTTCCAAAATACTTAAGATCGAAAAGAAAGAAAAAGAGCATATCGGGAAAATTGCTGTCTGCACGGCAGGGACAGCGGATATTCCGGTTGCGGAGGAAGCGGCACAGACGGCAGAATATTTTGGGAGCTATGTGGAGCGGATATATGATGTTGGTGTCAGCGGCATACATCGCCTGATGTCCCGTCTGGATGTTATCCAGAGCGCCAACTGTGTAGTTGCGGCGGCAGGTATGGAGGGGGCTCTGGCCAGTGTGCTTGGGGGGCTTGTAGATAAGCCTGTCATTGCGGTGCCCACATCAGTCGGTTATGGAGCCAATTTCCACGGCCTTTCAGCACTGCTTACGATGATTAATTCCTGTGCCAACGGGATCGCGGTAGTTAATATTGACAATGGCTACGGGGCAGGGTATATTGCGACACAGATTAACAGACTGGGGGAGAGACAATGAGCAGAACATTATACATGGAGTGCGGCTCGGGAATCAGCGGAGACATGGTAGTCGCGGCACTTCTTGACCTTGGGGCGGATGAGAAGATTTTACGGGACACACTGGACAGCCTGCATGTTTCCGGCCACCGGATCGAGATCAGCAGGGTCTCAAAAAACGGATTGGATGCCTGTGATTTTCACGTGATTCTAGATGAGGAGCATGAAAATCATGACCACGACATGGCGTATCTTCACGGACACGGGGACGGCATACATGAGCCGGTGCACGGTCATAATCATAGCCATGAACACACTCATGGACATGACAATGAGCATAACCACGGGGAAACAGCAGCTCACAGCCATACTCACGAACACCGGAATTTGGCGGATATTCTTTCTATTATAAAGGATTCGGCCATGACAGAGGCTGCAAAGAAGTGTGCGGTACATATTTTTGAAATTCTGGCACAGGCGGAAGCAAAAGCACATGGTGTGCCTGTGGAAGAAGTACATTTCCATGAGGTGGGGGCTGTTGACTCTATCATCGATATTGCGGCGGCAGCAGTCTGTCTGGATAATCTGGGAATCGAAGAGGTGATTATCCCCGTTTTGAATGAGGGGTCAGGATATATCCGATGCCAGCACGGGATGATTCCTGTCCCGGTACCCGCGGTGTCTGCCATAGTACAGGCATACGCCCTGACACTTCATATGACGGGGATAGAGGGAGAACTTGTAACACCGACTGGGGCTGCCATTGCAGCAGCGGTCCGGACATCGGAAAAGCTGCCGGATAAGTTTACCATTCAAAGAACCGGGACCGGAGCCGGAAAGAGAAGCTATGAAAGGCCAAGCCTGCTCCGTGCGATGCTGATTGAATCCAGAGAGATTGAAGAAGATTGTATTTATAAACTGGAAACGAATATTGATGACTGTACAGGCGAGGCCCTCGGTTATGTGATGCAAAGACTGCTTGAAGCCGGTGCGAGGGATGTCCATTATATGCCCGTCTTTATGAAGAAAAACCGTCCCGCATATCAGCTGAATGTTATCTGCAGTGAAAAAGATGTTGAAAAGATGGAAGAAATCATTTTCATGGAGACTACAACGATCGGTATACGCAGACAGAAGATGGAGCGGAGTGTTTTAAAGAGAGAAACTAAGGAAATTGAGACTTCTCTTGGAAAAGCTGTCATAAAGATATGCGGACTTCCATCAGGAACACGCATTTATCCGGAATATGAGAGTGTAGCGCAGTTAAGCAGAAAAACAGGGCTGTCCTGGCAGGAAGTATATGAATTAGTTGGGAGGGAAGCCCATGACAGAGTACAGTAAGAAGCGAAAGGCCTTCCTGAATGCCATGGGGGAATATACGAAACACGATGTTGCAGTGGCATTTTCAGGAGGGGCAGACAGCAGCCTGATTCTGAAAGCTGCCTGTGAGGAGGCAGAAGCATATGGAAGCAGGGTATATGCAGTTACGATGCAGACCGAACTTCATACGATGGAGGATTTAAAAACGGCTGAAAAAGTAGCGGAGGAAACGGGGGCGTATCATATCGTTCTCCGTATAAATGAACTGGAGGAAGTGGGAATTGAGATGAATCCGGTTAACCGCTGTTATCTCTGTAAAAGACTTTTGTTTTCCAGACTGCGTGAGAGGGTTTGCCAGCTTGGAATCGACATAATTTTGGAGGGGACCAATGCAGATGATTTGAAGGCGTACCGCCCGGGAATCAAGGCAGTTGAGGAACTGGGGATCGTAAGCCCCCTTAAGGATGCGGGATTTACGAAACAGGAAGTACGGCAGATGGCAGCTGAATATGGAATTTCAGTGGCGGAACGCCCGGCGGCCCCGTGTATGGCAACCAGATTCCCATACGGGACAAGGCTGACAAATGAGAAGATGTCGGCGGCAGCTGCGGGGGAAGCATACATTAAGACGCTTGGCTTTTATAATGTGAGGCTGCGGGTCCAGGATGAACTCGTACGCATAGAAGTTGACCGGGACCGGCTGGAGCAGGTGCTGAAATATAAAAAAGAAATCACAGACTACTTAAAGAGGCTGGGATACAGATATGTGACGCTTGATCTGGAGGGATTCAGGTCAGGCAGCATGGATCTGGAACTCGGAGGAAAAGGGGGCATTTGATGACGATAACAGAAGTTAGTAAAAAGTATGATATCACCGCCGATACACTCCGCTATTATGAAAGAATAGGCCTGATCCCGCCGGTTCCCAGAACAAAAGGGGGCGTGAGGAATTACGATGAAGATTCCTGCCGCTGGATCGAAATGATGAAATGCCTGCGTAAAGCGGGTGTACAGATTGAGGCACTGATCGAATATGTGGCATTATATAAGCAGGGTGATTCTACGCTTGATGCAAGAAAAGCAATTCTGGTTGAACAGCGCAGCCAGCTTGTGGACAGGATGGAAGATATGAGGGCATCTCTGGAGAGACTCAATGATAAGATTGAAAGATATGAAAATGGACTTATGAAAACTGAAAAATTGCTTAATAAATAAAATGATATGAATTTCTGCGCGCTAGAGCTGAAAGGCAGTAGGACTCGCAGTGGAGGAAAAGAGATGATAACAGGTTCCATAATTAAAAGTGAGGATATTATCGGGGTAATTCAGCGAACCCTGAATGAGGTCGATACCCGGCTTGTAGAGCATGGTGTGCGGGTGGCATATCTGGTATCTGGAATGTTGAAAGTGGATGGCGGATTTACGGATAAAGAGATGCAGGATATCTGCATCCTTTCTGTACTGCATGATATAGGGGCCTACAAGACGGAAGAGATAGACCGTCTGGTGCAGTTCGAAACGGGAGACGTATGGGAGCACTCCATATATGGTTATCTGTTCCTGCGTTATCTTTCTCCACTGGATGAATGGGCCGAGGCGGTCCTGTACCACCATGTGCCCTATGAAAGAATTCCCCATACAAGGCAGGAAATAAAGAAGGTAGCGCAGATGATAAGCCTAGCCGACCGGATGGAGATTTTCAGCAGAAATGCCAGGCAGGAAGGAACAAACGCCAAGATGTGGGAGGCAGCAGTAGAATATCTGGACAAGAGGCGTCCGGGCCAGTTTTCGGATGAAGTTACAGCGTCTTTTTTACAGGCTCAGAATGAATTTTCCATTTATGACAAGTTAAAAGAGGAGAGTATTGATTTCTATGAGGTTTACCCGGGTGTGACTCTAACTGAGGACGAATGTATGAAGTATCTCAGGATGATGACATATGCTATAGATTTCCGCAGTCAGCATACAGTAACGCATACAATTACGACAACCAGCATCAGCAGCAGCTGTGCCCGCTATATGGGGATTTCAGCGGATCGGATCGAACGGATAAGGTATGGGGCGATGCTGCACGACCTCGGTAAAATCGGAATCCCGGTGGAGATACTGGAATATCCGGGAAAGCTTAGTGCACAGGCGATGAATATCATGAGGACACACGTGGACATCACAGAGCGGATACTGAATAAAGCAGCGGCGGAAGATGTCACGAGGATCGCCCTGAGACACCATGAGAAAATTGACGGGAGCGGTTATCCCCGCGGGCTTACGGGGGAGGATATGACTCTGGACGAGGAGATCGTGGCGGTTTCAGATATTGTCAGTGCGCTGATAGGAACGCGGAGTTACAAATCTGCTTTTTCCAAGGACCGTACATTGTCTATTATTCAGGAGATGTCTGATGAAGGAAAGTTAAATCCCGAAGTTGTCGGTACGATGAAGAAAAATTTCAATGCGATCATAGACGAAGTGGCAGAAAACTGTGCAACCGCACTTCAGAATTATTATGGGATCCAGTCGGAATACCGTAGACTGCTGGTCAAATATCTTTCTTAAAAGTAAAGAAGTCTAAAGCAGCCGGGGCATTTGTGCTCCGGCTGTTGTTTTATCTTGAACGGCAAAGCAGGAACAAAACTACCATAGTTACCAATGCTTCAGCGGCAGGCACTGTCAGCCAGATTCCGGTGAGCCCGAAGAGGGCTGACAGGATAAAAGCAAGTGGAATAACCAGTAAAAATCCCCTTAGGCATGAAATAAGGAATGCATTTCCAGGCCTGTCGATGGAACTGAAATAGGCGGCAGTAATGATATTAATTCCGATGAACAGGAAGGCCGTAAAGTAAATATGCATTCCCTGCACTGCAATTGCATGGAGAGCCGCATCCTTATCTTTATTAAAAAGCTCCACGATTGGATCGGAAAAGAAAAACATGCATCCATAAGAAAACAGCGCAAACAGACCAGATGTAACCAGGGCATAGCGAAGCACCTTTTTGATATTTCCATGTTCCTTTTTCCCGAAGCAGCTGCTTAAGACCGGCTGGATGCCCTGTGAGATACCGGTGAAAATAGAAATCAGTACAAGTGCGATATTCGCGAGAATGCCATACGCGGCAACGCCCAGATTACCGCTGTCTTTCAGGATCAGCATATTGAAAATGATCATAACTACCCCGGAGGAAACCTCTACAATCAGAGAGGAAACTCCGAGAGAACAAATATCCCTGATACTTTTGAAATGTATCCCGGTACGGCAGAAAGAAAAGTTGTTTTCTTTCCTGATAAAATGCCGCGAAAGGACAAGCATACTGATAACAGGGGCGATTCCAGTTGCCAGGGCGGCACCTGCCATTCCCAGCTGAAGCGGAAATATGAGAATGTAATCCAGCACAATATTGGCAAAGCTTCCAAGCAGCATGGCTGTCATAGAGAGCTGCGGCCTGCCGTCGTTGCGGACAAAAGCAATTAGCAGATTATTCATCATGAACATCGGTGCGAATAAGAGCAGGATGCGCAGATAAACACCGGTCAGTGAAAGGATCGTGGAATCAGCGCCCAAAAGGCCGGCCAGCTGATAGGGCAGAAACAGGCCGATCAGAAAAAAAACTGCTGCAAGACAAAGCATAAAACAAAAAGCCTGGGTAAAGATGGTCTTCCTTACAGTTTTATCGCCTCTTCCTCCGGCGATGGAGTAACGGGTTGCGCCGCCGATCCCGATCATCAGCCCCAGTCCATTCACAAAGCTGTAGGCCGGGATTGCAAGGTTGAGCGCGGTCAGCCCGTTGGCTCCGACGCCTCTTGCAATAAAAAAGGTATCCGCCAGAATATAGCAGGAAAGGCCGACCATTCCCAGGATATTTGCGGAGACGTATTTGATAAAGGTTCGTAAAATAGAGTTCGTCTGGTTCATTTTATTATTCTCCTGTTTTCATATGATATGGATTCTTCCGGACAAAATAAAAGCATTCGTTCCCCCATACCTTCTAAGGCCTGCCGGTATGGGGTACGAATGCTTTTAGTTTCCCTACCCGGCGGCAGGGACAAGCATCTTTCATCGGAGGGAAAATACTTTTCGCTTCCGAATGCATTTCAATGTTGTATTTGTGAAATTTATACTATCATAGATTAAATAAGAAATCAATGCTTTTCTGAAATCGGTTTTCGGTGTAAAATAGCATTACGCTGTTGTTCACAGGCAGCCCTGTAAACAGTAAAGCAGGTTTTGTGCAGATATTAAGTCATAGAAGAAAGAGGGAAGATAAATGAATAAGAAAGAAGTACTGGAGATAAGAAAACAATTTACACCAGCCAACTGTGCCATCACCCGCATCTGTGGATGCTATGTAGACCATGAAAAGAATAAGAAAATGGAATCGAGAGATGCATTCCTTTCCCTTCCGGAAGAAGAGGCATTTAAGTACTTTGATATTTTTAAAAAGACAATGTCAGGCACAATGGGGCGCAATATGCTGAACATGGAGTTCCCGCTGGACGCGGAGATGCCGGGCGGAACACAGGAATTCCTAATGAAGCTTCGGAACAGTAAGCTGGAAGACGATATGCTTCTGGAAGAATTTTATGATAAAGTAATCGAAAGCTACATATATGAAGAAAACTATTATATCGTCCTTATACATGCAATGTACGATATCCCCGGTAAATCCTCGGATAATATCGAGATGTTCGATGCGTCTGATAATGTATATGAGTACCTGCTCTGCAGTATCTGCCCGGTCAGCCTTTCCAAGCCGGGGCTCTGCTACAATGCGGAGGATAATAGGATACAGGACAGAATTCGTGACTGGATCGTAGATGTGCCGGATAAAGGATTTTTGTTTCCTGCATTTACAGACCGTAATATGGATATCCACGGTGTTTTATACTATACGAAAAAGTCTGAGGATCTGCAGGAAGAATTTATCGACCATGTGTTAGGTGCCAAGATGCCGATGTCCGCAGATACACAGAAAGAGACATTCCAGATGCTGATCGAGGATACACTTGGAGAGGATGGGGATTACGAGACTGTCCGTAATATCCATGAGACCCTGAACGAACTGATCGAGGAGCATAAGGAAGAGCCCGAGCCGCTTGCTCTTGACAAGACGGATGTTAAAAAAATCTTTGAAAAGAGCGGTGTACCGAATGAGAAGATGGAAACGTTTGAAGAGAATTTTGAGGAGACAGCAGGAGAAAAGGCTTCCCTTCTGGCAGCCAATATCGCGGAGACACGTAAGTTCAATATCGAGACGCCGGACGTTGTGATCAAGGTAAATCCGGAGCGCATGGACCTCGTAGAGACGAGGATTATTGACGGAAGGCAGTGCCTTGTGATTGCGGTGGACGACCATATTGAGGTGAACGGGGTCAATGTCCGCACCGTGAAAGCTCCGGGGAGTATTACTGTTGCCGGGAATGAGGAAACTGAAGATATAGAGCAGTAAAATAAGTGAAAGTGGCTGCGGTTAATCCCCTGGGGTCACTACCCAATAAAATTATGAATGAAAATTTAGCGTTGCTAGAAAATAAAATTTAGCAGTTATGAGCCGTAGACGGGCCTGGGACAACTCCCTGCCCGTCTTTTTTGAATTCATAAATATTTAGTAAACTTTATTTACAGGTCCATTACATTTCTTTTCCGACAGACTTAGTGATGCTTGAAAGTATTCAGAATTATTAATTGGGGGACAGGAATGATACTGTTAAGGGATATTTAATTGTATTGGGTATCACCAATGACATGGGTTAGTATCGGCTGTTTAACTCCTGTTTTGGATTCGGATTATCCGTCGGTGTTTTATGCGGCGGGAATGTTTATGCTTATGCTGACAGTAATCTTAATAATACTTAATAAACATACCGCACGAATGGAGATTAAGGGTGATTATCATGGCTGATGTTAGAGTTAAAGTGAAAAACCTGAGTAAGAACTTTGATAATAATGTAGTGTTAGACCGTGTTTCTATGGAGTTGGAAAAGGGAAAGATATATGGACTTATTGGCAGAAACGGATCGGGGAAAACTGTTTTAATGAAATGTATTTGTGGATTCCTATTGCCATCATCAGGAGAAATACTAATAGATGGTCAAAAAATGTCAGAGAATGCTCATCTACTTAATGATTTCGGTATAATTATAGAAGCACCGGGGTTTTTGCCTAATTATTCCGCTGTTAAAAACTTGCAATTGTTATCCTCAATCAGGGGAAGATGTGACCTTAATCATATCATAGACTGTATAAAATTAGTTGGACTTGATCCTTCATCCAGAAAAAAAGTTTCGAAATACTCAATGGGCATGAAACAGCGTCTTGGAATTGCGCAGGCGATAATGGAATATTCTAATATTTTAATATTAGATGAACCAATGAATGGATTAGATAATCAAGGCGTGGATGACATGAGAAAATTATTTATGAAACTGCGTGAAGAAGGGAATTTAATATTGTTAGCGTCTCACAATAGAGAGGATATAGAATCACTATGTGATGAGGTATTCGAGATGAATGCTGGAAGATTGATTAAAAAAATGAGGACATGAAGACTAAAGGAAACTCTTCAGGGGGAGGATTATAATGGTGGAAAAATATTTAAAGGTTATTTTTGTAATCCTTATTATGATGATTTTTACAGTAAATTGTACAAAGAAAGAAGAAATGCAAAAAAATTCAGAAGAGTTTGACATTCAAGTTGATGAAAAGATTAATGAGAATTTAAAGGTTAAAATTAGTAAAGCGTTTTCAGAAAAGGAAGTGAAAAATCAGGCAGTACTATCAGTTGAGCCTTATCCATTAACTGAGAAATGGGCACAGGGATTGGCAGATAAATATTTTCATATAGACGGCAGCGTTAAACTGAATAGAAATAAAGAATATGAGGAAAGTTTTGGAGATTTATGTTTTGATATATCAGGAGATGAATATTATTTTTTAGCGAAATTAGATTCTATTACTTTCTATACAGATAAAAACTTTGATAATGAAGCCCGGGTCTATTTTGAAGATGCTTTTGGTCTGTACCCTTACTTTAAAGCGGATGCTGCCAAGTATTATGACCAGAGTGACTTGACGAAAATGAGTTATCAGGAAGCTAAGGAACTTTGTATGAGTGTTTTATCTGATTCCGGTTTTACATATTTTGAGCCGGGAATAGAAGGTTTTACAATTACGTCTGAGGCTATGAGGAAGTACAGAGAAGCGAATCCCGACATATTTAATGCAGAGTTGGATAAAACAGGAGACTGGCTTAAGTCAGATGGTTTCTATGTGTTTTGTTTTCCCACAGAAGTAAATGGAGACAAAATTCGTGGGAACAGTATTTTTGTGGATTATGCGCAGTTTCTAGTATGTGACAACAAGATTATCTCAGCCTTCATACCTTCAAAATTAAAAGTTAAGGAACAAGAAAAAAAGCAAATTAAGGATCCCCAGTATGTACTTGATAATATTATAACAATGTATGAAAATATCATATTGACCCAGAAAGTAGAAATTTATGACTTGAATATGATATATGCATGCACTAAAATGAATTCTACACAAGGAGAAGGCATCAGGTCGTGGGAATATATTTGTGCACTTATATGGGAGTTTAGTGTAAGGTTTACAGATGAAACAGGAGTTATGGAAGGGAATGTTTTATATAATGCTGTAACGGGAGAGCGGATATATTAGTATTGAAAACAATTTTTGGTGAATAATAGTAAAAAATGCACGATTAGTTAAATGTTAGTTGTGAAAAAAGTATAGACTAAGACCCTAACTATGATTGAAATCTTATATAAAATGTGGTATTGTTAAAATATGGACAATGAGAGGCAAAAATGTATGAGGATATAGCCTTGTGGCATGGGGAATGTCAAAAAGCAGTGTTGTCCGGGAAAGGAAGGTATATGGGTATGATTTATTGTGGTAAGCATTTACTAACAGGAGACGGCAAGACACATCTGACAGACGCAGCGGTGGTTGTAAATGAAGCAGGTAAGATTCAGGACGTAGGGACAAAAGCAGATATGGTACAGAAATATCCTGATGAAGAAGTGAAAGATTACGGTGATGTGACACTTCTGCCGGGACTGTGCGATATGCATGTTCATTTTGGCTATTACTACAGCCAGCCGGATCAGTATAACTATGACGATTACATGATCGCTTATTATGCACAGGAGCAGGCAAGGACCGCATTAAGCCTTGGCATCACGACTGTGCGTGACCTTTCTTCACCTCACAATTTGTGCAAGCAGCTCAGACTGGCAGGGGAAAAGGGATACTGCAGGGTCCCAAGGATTATCCACTCAGATGCAGGTATGTGCATGACAGGCGGACACGGACATGATGACGGGATCGAGGAAGTAGACGGAGAATGGGAAATCCGCAAAGAGATCAGAAAGCAGATCCGTGACGGCGCTGACTGGGTAAAGATCCTGACAAGCAACCGTACAAGTATTCCGGAATTTACACAGGCTGAACTGGATGCGGCAGTGGATGAATCACACCGTGTAGGCAAAAAGTGCGCAGTACATGCTGGACTCCAGCCGGCACTGCAGATGTCAATCGATGCCGGGTTCGATACGATAGAGCATGGAACCTTCCTTACATACGATCAGGTAAAACAGATGGCTGCAAACGGACAGGCATGGGTACCGACGATGACAGCCTATACCGTACTTTATGAGTTCTGCAAAGAAAAAATTGAGGCAGGATTTGACTCAGGCGACAGAATCGCTGCAAAAGCAATTAAAGATATGGCATTCTTTGAACCGGCTTACAATGCATATAAAGATAACTTCAAAAAATTCTATGACACTGGCGTTACGGTTTGTACGGGAAGTGATATGGTACTTTATGAGGCTCCTCCGCTCCCGATTAATCGTGAACTGGAACTGATGGTAGAATACGGAATTACACCGATCCAGGCAATCGAGACTGCAACTTCCAACCCGGCAAAAGTACTGGATCTGGAGGATGTTATGGGACAGCTGAAACCGGGCCTTGAGGCGGACATGATTGTTGTAAAGGGAAATGTTGCTGAGGACATCAAAGCTGTGAATAATCTTGTAGATGTATACATGAGCGGGGAACTGGTATACGAAAGTAAATAAGGTTCATTTGATTCTGGTAAAGAAAGAGAGGACTTAATCATGAATGTAACAGAACGTGTAGCTGCACTTAGAAAAGTAATGGCGGAAAAAGGGATCGATGCTTACATGGTTCCATCTGCTGATTTTCATCAGAGTGAATATGTTGGGGAATATTTTAAGGCAAGAAGATACATATCCGGATTTACAGGTTCCGCAGGAACTGTAGTCATAACACAGGACGACGGCGGACTGTGGACAGACGGAAGATATTTTATTCAGGCGGAGACACAGTTAAAGGGAAGCCCAATCCGTTTGTTTAAAATAAATGAACCAGGATATCCTACCGTAGAGGAATATCTTGCGGATGTTGTTCCGGAAGGCGGTACAGTCGGATTTGACGGACGTGTCATCCCGGTTGTGGAAGGAAAAGCTCTTGAGGAAGCGTTTGCAAAGAAGAATATTAAGATGCATGACGGCGAAGACCTGATTGATTTAATCTGGGAAGACCGCCCGGCCATGTCTGAGGAGAAAGCATTCCTTCTTGATGTGAAATATGCAGGAGAGTCTTTTGAATCCAAACTGGAAAGAATCCGCAAAACAATGCGTGAAAATGGCGCAAATGTCCATGTAATCGCTACTTTGGATGAAGTGGCATGGCTGTTTAACATCCGTGGGAATGATGTTGTATACACTCCGGTTATTCTTGGATATGCAGCTGTTACACTAGATAAAGTATACTTGTTTATGGATGAAAGAAAACTCAATGATGAGATCAAAGAGTCCTTTGGAAAAGTAACAGTAGAGATCCGCCCGTATAATGATGTCTATGATTATGTGAAGAATCTGTCTCCGGAGGAAATCGTAATGATCGATCCGGAAAGGATGAACTACAAGCTTTATAAGAGCATACCGGCAGAGGTGTCAAAGGTTGAAGCAGAGAATCCGGCAGTTCTGATGAAGGGCATGAAGAATGAAGTAGAGATTGCCAATACAAGAAATGCTTATATCAAAGACGGTATCGCCTGCACGAAGTTCATGTACTGGCTGAAAACGAACATCGGCAAGATGAAGATCACTGAGATCAGCGCGGCCGACGAGCTGGAGCGGTTAAGAAGAGAGCAGGAAGGCTTTATTGACTTAAGCTTCGAAACGATTGCCGGATACAAGGAACATGCAGCTATGATGCACTATGCGGCTACACCTGAGACGGAATATGAACTGAAACCGGAGGGCATGCTTCTGGTAGATTCAGGCGGACACTATTATGAAGGAACAACAGATATTACGAGAACCTATGTTTTAGGAGAACTCAGCGACGAATTAAAGACACATTATACAACAGTTTTACGTTCCATGATCGATTTGTCTCTGGCAAAATTCCTTTACGGATGCCGCGGATACAATCTGGACATTCTGGCAAGACAGCCTGTATGGGATCTGGGCCTTGATTTTAAATGCGGAACAGGACATGGCGTAGGCTATATATTAAGCGTTCATGAAGGACCTACCGGATTCCGCTGGTATATCGTGCCTGAGAAGCATGAGACCCACCCGTTTGAAGAAGGAATGATTATCACGAATGAGCCGGGAATCTATATCGAAGGTTCCCACGGTATCAGAACGGAAAACCAGCTGATCGTAAAGAAAGCAGAGAAAAATGAAAATGGACAGTTCATGGAATTCGAAAATATTACGATGTCACCGATTGATCTGGATGGAATTAATCCGGAACTTCTGACAAAACGTGAGAGAGATTATCTGAATGCTTATCACAAACAGGTTTACGATGTGATCGGACCGCACCTGACAGAAGAAGAACGTGACTGGCTGAAAGAGTATACAAGGGAAGTTTAATATGAAGTATGATTTTACAACAATTATGGACAGGGCAGGTCATGACGCCATCGCAGTGGATGATATTCCGATTCCGGGTGCGAGGGTAAAGGATGGTTTCTCGAGACTCCCAATGTGGGTTGCAGACATGAATTTCCCAACGCTGCCATCCATTCTGGATGCAATGGAGGAGAGACTTAAGCACCATCATTTCGGCTATTTCAATTTATCGGATGCTTATTTTAATGGGATTATGAACTGGCATAAAGAGAGATTCGGCGTGACAGGCATGACCCGGGAAGATATCGGCTATGAAAACGGTGTACTGGGCTGTGTATCAGCCTCGATTCAGGCATTTACAGCGCCGGGGGATGCAGTACTTTTGCATTCCCCCACCTACATCGGTTTCACGAAAACGATTGAAAATATCGGGAGAAATATTATACTGAGTGACCTGAAGCTGGATGAAAACAATGTCTGGCGGATGGACTATGAAGACATGGAGAAAAAGCTCAAGGAAAACAAGGTCCACTGTGCTGTGTTCTGTTCCCCGCATAATCCTACAGGAAGAGTCTGGGAGCGGGAGGAACTTGAGCGGGCAATGGAACTGTATCAGAAATATGACTGTGTTGTCATTTCTGATGAAATATGGGCGGACCTGACACTCCCCGGACATACGCATATCCCGCTGCAGACAATTTCCGAGGATGCAAAGAACCGGACAATCAGTGTTTATGCCCCGTCAAAGACCTTTAATCTGGCAGGCCTGATCGGTTCCTACCATGTCATATACAATTCTTACCTGAGAGACCGCATCGGAAAGGTTTCCGCGGCCTCACATTACAATTCCTGCAACGTGCTGTCCATGCATGCCCTGACAGGGGCATACAGCCGGGAAGGAATGGAATGGGTGGATGAACTGCGGCAGGTGCTTGCAGACAATGTTGAGTATGCTTATGGGTTCATCAACAGCCATTTCAAAGGCGTCAAACTGGCAAAACCACAGGGCACTTACATGTTGTTTCTGGATTGTGAAGAATGGCTGAAGGAACATCAGAAGTCTCTGGATGAACTACTGAGGGCGGGCGTTGAAGTCGGCGTAATCTGGCAGGACGGCAGAGCGTTCCACGGAAAATACAGTATACGGGTGAATCTGGCCCTGCCACATGCATTGGTGGAGGAGGCCTTCGACCGGCTTGACAAGTATGTATTCTAATATTTAATATCGGTATTTATAATTTGAGAGGAGGGGAGTTCCCTTCTCTCTTTTTTGTCTATATAAGGAATTTTATTCTTTTTGTATTTTTATATAGCAGGGGGTTGCAAAAAATAGTCAATGGTTTATTCTGAGTATAAGGATTGACTAATAAAGTCAGTCTGAAGGACAGCCGCTTTAAGCATGGCTGACAGGCAGGGAGGGGCCACATGAACGACAAATTTTATTTGCTTGAGGAAGAAAAACAGCTGAAGATTATAAATGCAGCTATGGAAGTATTCGGAAAAAATGAATACAAGAAAGCTTCCACCGATTTGATTGCGGCAAAGGCTGGAATTTCAAAAGGGTTATTATTTTATTATTTTCATAATAAGAAAGAATTATATATGTTTATTTATAATTACCTGATTGAAATTATGAAGGAACAGGTTGCAGATAAGAAGTTTCTGGAGTTAACTGATTTTTTTGAGCTTTTAGAATATGCTGCGACAGGTAAGGTATGGATTCTCGACAAGAATCCATACATCATGGACTTTACAATGAGGGCGTTCTATTCTGAAAAAGAATGTGTTTCGGATGACTTAAAATCTGTAAATACGAAGCAGGAAGAGATCATGTACCAGACATACTTTGGACATATAGAAACTTATAAGTTTAAAGATGGGATCGATCCATTTAAGGTGTTTAAGATGCTCCGCTGGATGGGAGACGGCTATATCCACGATATACAGATGTCAGGGAGGGGATTTAATATCAATGAGCTGCTGAAAGAATTCAATGAGTGGATGGACATGATGAAAAGGCTTGTGTATAAGGAGGAATATCAATAAATTTATAGAGGGGGGTTGTAAAAAATAGTCAATCCTGTATTCTTGAAAGTACTGGAAAGGAGAGCATGATGAATGAAAAGTTTTATGCACTTCCAGAGGAACGGCAGCAGGGTATTCTGAATGCCGGTATGGAGGTGTTTTCAAAAAATGCATATAA
Organism: Clostridium sp. AF19-22AC; assembly: GCF_003479085.1. Lineage (NCBI taxonomy): Bacteria > Bacillati > Bacillota > Clostridia > Eubacteriales > Clostridiaceae > Clostridium > Clostridium sp. AF19-22AC. The sequence goes on from NZ_QUGN01000001.1 coordinate 115,038, forward strand.
AAATGCATCCACTGATCTGATTGCAGCAAAAGCAGGAATATCAAAGGGACTCCTGTTTTATTATTTCCACAACAAGAAGGAATTGTATATGTACATATATGATTACCTGGCCGAAGTGATGAAAGCCCAGATTATAGATACCGGATTCCGGAAGCTGACAGACTTTTTTGAGATACTCAAGTACTCGGCAGACAAAAAGGTAGCCATGCTGCGGAAGAATCCATACATCATGGATTTCGCCATGAGGGCCTTCTATTCTGATAAGGAGGCTGTGTCGGAAGAAGTAAAAAGGATGAATGATCGTCTGGAAGATTCTTTATACCACATATACTTTGGGAATATTGATCTGTTTAAGTTCAAAGAAGGAGCAGAACCATACCGGATTTATAAGATGGTACGGTGGATGGCAGATGGTTACGCACATGATGTGCGGATATCCGGCAGGTCATTTGAGCTGGATGAGATGGAAGCGGAATTTAATGATTGGATAGACATGATGAGAAGGCTTGTGTATAAGGAGGAATATCAGATATGAGTGTAATTGAGATCAGCCATATTACGAAAGACTATGGGAAAGGCCGGGGCGTTTTTGATGTGAGCTTTTCAGTGAATCAGGGAGAAGTGCTGGGGTTTCTGGGGCCCAACGGTGCGGGGAAGACAACAACCATCCGCCAGTTGATGGGATTTATGAAACCGGACAGCGGAAAGCTGTCCATTATGGGGATGGACTGCTTCAAAAATACAGAGAAAATACAGAAATCTGTTGGGTATCTGCCGGGCGAAATTGCCTTTATAGATTCTATGAATGGAATGGAGTTTATACGTTTTGTGGCTAAGATGAAGAAGATGAAAGGGCTGGGGCGGGCTGAAGAACTCATGGAGATGTTCGAACTCAATGCGTCCGGGAGACTCAAAAAAATGTCAAAGGGAATGAAACAGAAGATAGGAATTGTCTGTGCATTTATGGACCCAGAGGCTGATATTATGATTCTGGACGAGCCAACATCTGGTTTGGATCCTCTCATGCAGAACCGTTTCGTAGAGCTGATCCTTTCAGAAAAGAAACAGGGGAAAACGATATTGATGTCTTCACACATGTTTGAGGAGATTGAACGCACATGTGACCGCGCTGCGATTATCAGGAGCGGACGGCTGGCTGCTGTGGAAGAGATTGAGAAGCTGAAAGAAGGCCGTCAGAAGGTGATTGAAGTTACGTTTAAGGAATCCCCGATGGCGGAAGAATTCGCCGCGGCCTTCCCGAGAGCTGTTTATCAGCCGGGGGGCAAAATTGTGACAGTCAAGGTTGGAAAGAATCTGGATGCATTTATCAAAAAGGCCGGAGAATATACGGTGACGGACTTTAATGTGCGGACCCAGAGCCTGGAAGAGTTCTTTATGCATTTTTACGGAGAGGGGGCAGACAAGTAATGAATACAACACTGTTTAAAAAAGAAATCAAATCGAACTGGCTGCTGCTTGTTATTTTTCTGGCGGTGCTTAGTGTGTACGGGAGCATGATTACAATTATGTTTGACCCGAAAATGGGGGACAGCTTAAAGCTGATGGCAGAAAGTATGCCGCAGATGTTCGCGGCCTTTGGCATGAATAATCCCGGAACAACATTGCTGCAGTTTGTTTCAAGTTATTTGTACGGCTGGCTTTTTATTGGCTTCCCCGGGGTGTTTATCATCATTCTGACAAACAGGCTGGCATCAAAATATGTGGACAATGGATCAATGGCATATCTGCTGGCCGCACCGGTAAAGCGCTGGAAGATTATGCTGACACAGGCAGTTTTCATGTTATTATGCCTTGTGATTATGGTTGGATTTGTGACAGCACTGATACTTGCGTTTAGTGAAGGTATGTTTCCGGGGGAAATGGAAGTCAAGGCTTTTCTGCGGGTGAATATCGGTCTGTTGGGGCTGTTGGTATTTTTAGGCGGCATAGGGTTCTGTGCATCCTGTTTTTGCAACGAAACGAAATACTCATCGGCAGTCAGCACGACAGTTTTAGTGTATTCCCTTCTGGCACAGATGATTTCGAGAGTTGGGGATAAATTTGAAAATCTGAAGTATGCCACTCCTCTGACTTTGTTTGATGTTGATGGACTGGGGGCAGGAGACAGTCAGGCGTGGGCGGTATGCTGCATATTGTATGCGGCCGGGATCACTCTCATTGGAATTGGGATCGTGCGGTTTAGTAAGAGGGACCTGCCGCTTTGATCCGGGGGGACAGGAAATAAGGACACAGTAAAAGAATACAGAAAGTATGAAGAAAGGCATGACCGGGAGCACTTCGGTCGTGCCTTTTCAGATTAAAAAATACGCCTTCGTCTTATTTTGCGGTATCTCCTGCCTGTTCCGAGACCATTGCTTCCAGATATTTCAAAAAATGTGCAACAATCGGCGCCGGCCGGTATCCTTTCCTGCATATATAATAATACTCCCAGTCAACATTGATATCCGGAAGCGGCAATGCAGTCAGAAACGGATGCAGTTCCTCCACATGAAGCTGCGTGGTTCCGATAAAAATACCATCTGAATTGCCGATAAAATTATACATAAAGCGCATACTGTCGGTGAAGATGGTCTGCTCGAACTGATCATAAAATGGGAAACCGGCAACCAGATTATAGTCATCAAGTAAATTATCATCGTAATCCGTGCGGAAAACCGGATACTTGTAAAAGTCTTTGAGATGGAGTTCTGATTTTTCCAACAGGGGATGGCCTTTGCGCAATATTGCATAAGATCTGGTCCGGAACAGAAAGTGATGTACGATATCTCTTTTCTTTAAATCTTTGATCCATTCCATATTCTCTGAGGCCAGTACGGCTATGATTCCAACATCCACTTTTCTTGTAACCACATCGATAATGACCTGAGCGCTGTCTTTTTCATATAGATGGAGTGCATACTTCTTATCTTTCAGATAATCCTGACTAAATTCTACTAGCGCCTTTGCCACAAATGCAGCCCGGTCACTGGAGAATTTCAAAATCTGCGTCTGTGGCTGCTGCTGGGGAATATGAAGCTGCTGGATATTCTCCAGTTCCTGAATAATCGTTTGGGCCGATACAAGGAACTGCCTTCCCTCGTCTGTAGGCCTGACCCCTTTCCTGTCACGGATAAAAATGCTGTAGCCAAGCTCTGTTTCCAGATCTTTGATTGCATTGCTGAGCGCTGGCTGTGAAATAAATAGTGCCTGCGATGTTTTATTAAAGGATCCTTGTCTTGAAATTTCTATGACATATCGTAACTGTTGTATATTCAAACTCTCATCTCCCGTGATTCCTGTAAAGGAATGTGAATTGTATACATCATATCATAAAAAAATCAAAAGTAAAAGTAGAAGAGTATGAATGATTTTGAAAAATAGATTCATTTTTCTGATAACAGGTATAAGAAATAGAAATTGGTAAGAAAAATATCTTCTGTAGTATGATTAAACACAAGAGATGCAGTGAAGAAACAGGCAACATGAAAGAGAAAAGAAAGCAGGAGGGAATTTATGGAAAACAAAACAAAAACACAAAAGGAAAAGCGGCTGCCCCTGTTCTGGGAAGCGCTCATACCAATCGCTGCCCTGATTGTCTTACTGGTTTATGGAAAAGGAATTAAGAACTATTCTGTAGAGGCACTTCTCATAATTGCAGCAGCGATTGCCGCTATTATCGGGAAACGGACCGGACACACATGGGAGGATATGGAACAGGAGGTTGGCAACAAGATTAAATCAGCCTTTGGGGCAATTATGATTTTATTATCTGTCGGCCTGATTATCGGCAGCTGGATTCTGTCCGGCAGTATTCCGATGATGATCTATTATGGTGTGAAGATTATTAACCCACATATGCTTCTAACTACGGCGTTTGTCGTATGCGCTGTAATTTCGGTGGTTACAGGAACTTCGTGGGGGTCCGTCGGGACAATGGGCGTGGCGATCATGGGAATTGCCGGCGCACTTGGTGTGTCACTGCCTGTGGCGGCAGGTGCTGTGATCTCAGGAGCATACTTCGGGGATAAGATATCACCGCTGTCCGATACAACCAATCTGGCTCCTATGGTATCAGGCTGCTCTTTATACGACCATATTAAACATCAACTGTGGACGATAGTGCCTCCTACCATTATCTGCCTGATCGTTTATACTGTTCTGGGACTCAGCGGAAGTGTTACCGGTTCAGTTAATGCAGAAAATGTGGAACTTATGCTCGGACAGCTGGATCAATTATTTAATTTTAATATTTTCCTTCTTTTGCCGGCAGTCATTGTGCTGGGAGGTTCTCTGCTGCGTCTGCCAACTACTCCGATCATGGTCATCTCGGTAGGCGTTGCCAGTGTGGAAAGCATGATCTTCCAGCATGCGTCACTGGGTGATGTGTTATCCGCGATGATCAATGGATTTAATCTGGACTTACTTCATGTTCCGGGTTTCGATATGGTGGGCGTCGTACCTGAAATTAATACCCTGCTTGTGCGGGGAGGGCTGTCCAGTATGATGAGTACCATTCAGCTGCTTCTGGTAGCCCTGACATTTGCAGGGATTCTAGTTGCATCGGGCAGTACAGAGGTCCTGCTTGGAAAACTGCTCCAGTGTGTTAAGAGTACAGGCGGCCTGATTGCGTCAACTCTGTTTGCTACAGCCGGACTGGCGTTTACGGTTGGTTCAACCTATCTTACGATCATCCTTCCGGGTGAATTATTCCGGGATGTATATAAAAAAAGAGGGCTGGCGGCTGAAAACCTTTCACGGTCTTTGGAGGATGCCGGCACAGTGATTATGCCACTGGTTCCCTGGTCGACAAGCGGAGTCTTTATGGCATCTACATTAGGAGTTTCGGTAATATCTTATCTGCCGTGGTCATTTTTATGCTATTTGTGCATCATATTTGCACTTATTTATGGATTCACCGGTATCGGTATTAAAAAGATACCGGAAGGAGAAAAGACTGCTGGGCAAAGTTAGTTTATGCAAAGGAGAATGATTATGAATGCAGGAGAAGTATTAGCCATCGGATGGCGGGGCAGCTATGAGGATCTTTGTTTTACCGGACACATTCTGGTAGTAGATTCTAATGGAAAAATCGTATACAGTGCAGGAGATCCGGAAAAGATTGTGTTTGCCCGGTCCTCTGCCAAACTTTTTCAGGCAATGGTTGTTCTGGAAAGTGGCGCTTCCGATTATTATGGCATTACAAATAAGGAGTTATCTTTAATCTGTTCGTCGCACAGCGGTGAAGATTATCATGTGGAGGCAGTACGGGAGATCTTAAAAAAAGCGGGACTGGACGAAAGCTATCTGCAGTGCGGCACGCACTACCCTATGTATCAGCCGCTTGCGGATAAGATGCACCGTGAAGGGACCGAGCCTATTCCGGCACAGGAAATGTGCTCTGGTAAACACGCAGGCATGCTGGTCACTTCGAAATATCTGGGAGATAGCCTGGATGATTATTATCTGCCATCTCATCCCCACCAGCAGAGGATTCTAAAAACGATCAGCGAGATGTGCGATTATCCCGTAGAAAAGATCGGGCTTGGTATTGATGGCTGCGGGGTTCCGGTCCATGCTATGCCAATGTACCATTTTGCACTTGGATTTGCACGAATGAGCCGTCCGGAAGTTCTACAGGAAAAACGCAGGAAAGCGTCCGAAAGAATTGTGGAGGCGATTCAGGAGTACCCCCTTTATATCTCTGGCACAGGACGTCCCGATGCAAGGATTAACGCCCTGTCCCGCAAAAATGTGTTCAGCAAGTCTGGTGCAGATGGATACTATGGGCTTGGTATCAAAGATAAGGGGCTTGGTATCGCAATTAAGCTGGACTGCGGTATCGGTCCGGTCAGGGACTCGGTTGTCGTGGAGACACTGCGCCAGCTGGGGGAAATACAGGATAATGAACTGGAGAATTTCATTCCCGAGACGGAGATGAATGTCTATAATTTCAAGAAAGAAATCGTGGGACAGACACACTGCTGTTTTAAGCTTAAGAGGGTATAACTGTCTGATGGGGGGAGATATGAGTGGCTATGAATGACAGAGATAAAGGAAAAGTGAAGAAGAGCGGAGGGAGTATTCTTGTTATCATGGCCGGAATCTTGTGGGCGACAATGGGGATTTTTGTCCGGCAGCTTACCGGATATGGCCTTACGGCCATCCAGATATCCACCCTCAGGCTGACAGTGGCGGCGATGGGATATATAGTGATTATGCTGATAAAGTATCCTGTAGAATTTCGGATTTCCTGGAAAGATATCCCCCTGTTTATAAGTTTGGGAGTGTGCGGACTCGCAATTGTTACATGTACCAATTTTACTGCCATCCAGATGATGTCGATGTCGACGGCATCCATTCTGATGTACACTTCCCCTATATGGGTGATGCTGATGTCGATCGTGTTTTTTCATGAAAAGGTGACTAAAAGAAAGCTGGCAGCCCTGAGCATGGCATTTCTCGGATGTATACTGGTATCGGGCAGCGGAGGAGGCCTTGTGACACCGTCCGGCATCCTGCTTGGAATCATATCTGGCATTTCTTATGGTTCCTACAGTATTATAGGGACAATCGCCCTGCGGAAATATCCTCCGCTTGTGGTAACTACCTATAGTTTTCTATTTGCGGCAATTGCTATGTGCATTATCTCCAGACCCTCGGAGTTTGTAGTCATTTTTACTACATCTCCGGGACGTCCGGGCCTGCTGGCTTGGTCTGTGGCACTGGGGGTTGTTACAGCTCTTGTCCCACATTTGATATATACGATAGGACTAAAGACGACGCCTGCAAGTAAAGCTGCAATCCTCGCAACGATTGAACCGATGATGACCACACTTTTTGGCGCGGTTCTCTACAGCGAACCACTGACGATGGGGGCTGCACTTGGGATTCTCTGTATTCTGGGAGCCGTTATGATTCTTAATTTAAGCGTATCAGAAAAATAAAATAATGCCTCGGAAACAGTCGTTTACGATTCCGTATAATGGGAATGATATGAACAAATATAATTCTCAGGAGGAAAAGTATGTACAGATTGAGTCCGGAAGATCTTCTTTCATTTGAAAAACATTTGACTGAAGAAGAAAAAAGTAAGGCAACCACTGAAAAATATTTGAGGGATATCCGTTGCTTTAGACGTTTTCTACAGGATGGGGACATCAGCAAAGAGCAGACGATTGCATATAAAAAGTACCTGTTAGAAAGATATGCTCCCTCTAGTGTGAATTCCATGCTGGTATCACTTAATTGTTTTCTGCGTTATGCCGGTAAACAGGAATTCTGTGTGAAATTATTGAAGGTCCAGAGGCAGATCTTTGCCACGGAAGATAAAGAACTGACCAGGCAGGAGTACCAGCGCCTTGTAAAAGCGGCCGGGGATACACGGATGTCATATATTATCAGGACTATCTGCGGTACGGGAATCAGGGTAAGTGAACTGGAATATATCACGGCAGAGGCTGTCAGGGCCGGTAAGGCCACTGTCCGGTGTAAAAGCAAAACAAGGGTCATCTTCATACCGGCAATGGTACAAAAAATATTATTTAAGTTCATAAAAAAAACCGGTCACAAAACCGGCCCTGTATTTGTGAGTAGAAGTGGGAAACCTCTCAGCCGGAAAAATATCTGGAGGGATATGAAAGCATTGTGTTTAAAAGCGAAAGTGGCTGAGAATAAGGTTTTTCCACATAATCTCCGCCATTTATTTGCGAGAACATTTTACTCTGTTGAGAAAGATATCGTGAGGCTGGCTGATCTGCTGGGACACAGCAGCATTAACACGACCCGGGTGTATACGATAGAAACAGGTGAACAGCATATGGATTGTTTGGATCGTGTACAAATGTGTCTGATGACATAATGTCAATTATGTCATCCAGTATGTCATTTATATAGTAAATATCTTTGATTATTATAGCATTGACGGACTGTCAGCTCAACTTTGGACAGAGAAAATGAAAGAAAATAATAAGATTTACATATGTGTAATATTTCGTTTCACTGAAATGGGCACAAAAATGAAGCCATCAAGCGGACCTTGAAAAGCGGTGGCTTCATTTTTGCGCCTCTTTTTGCAATTTTATTGGCGGCATTCAATCTTTAGTAATCTGACCATACTGATATGAAGACATAATTGACATTATGTCTTCCGGTGCGGGAGGATAAAATGGAGTCGAGAATATACAGGAAACAAACCTGGGATGAATGGTATCTGTGTGCGAAAGATTATTTTGAAGAACATGGGGATCTGCTTGTGCCCTCCAATTATATAACAGCGGACGGCTATCGTCTGGGACGTTGGATTGAGCGGCAGCGGGCGCGGTTTAATGGGCTTCTTGCCAGCCCAATCTATCATGATGAACAAATTGCCCTGGAAAGTATCGGGATGGTCTGGAAGCTGGAGGACAGACTTGAATGGGACAAATGGATTTCTCTGGCAGAAGGGTATTATCGGCAATATGGAAATCTGGAAGTTAATACCGAATATGTAGCAGATGGGTACCGGCTCGGGTATTGGCTTAGGGAACAGAGGAAAAAGCGGAAATCCGGGAAATTGACGGAAAAGCAGATTAGAGATTTGGACCGGTACAAAATGATCTGGAGCTGCTATGAAAGAAGGAGCTGGAATAACTGGTATTCTATGGCAGAAGAATATTTTCTGGAAAACGGGAATCTGCTGATTCCGCTGAGTTATAGGACTAAGGGAGGGGAACGGCTGGGAATATGGATTTTTGTCCAGCGGGAAAGGTACAGCCAGAAAGGAGGGCGCAAGCCTCTTAACAAGGAACAGATTCAGGCACTAGAGAGGATTTTGATGGTCTGGGAACTTGATAATGTGCGGGAGGAAAAGTGGACGGCCATGTATCAGTGGGTAAGTGAATATAAAAGAGAATATGGCCGTCTGCCTCTGGGAAGAGAATTGAAGGCTCCGGACGGGCGAAGTATGGGAAACTGGATATCTGTGCAAAGAAAGGCTCTGAAGCAGGGGAAGATGTCTGTGGCTAAAGCAAAGCAGCTGGAGACTCTGGAAATCTGAGCAATCAGCGTCCTGATGAAAGCGTATCCGGTGATTTATAAGTTGTATCCCGGAGCCTGTTTGTGGTATCATACCCATAATGACGATTTGATTATTAGGTTAGAATTATAAAGAGGAAAAGGCTATGCAGTCAATATTAATTATAGAAGATGATCCCAATATCAATAACATGGTTGCTGAATATCTACAGGAGAACAATTACACGTGTACCCAGGCGTTTTCAGGCAGTGAAGGTGCACTGCGTTTTTCGATGGAGACTTATGACCTGATTCTGCTGGACCTGATGCTCCCAGGGCAGACGGGGGAAGAGTTGATTCATACATTTGCAGGTAAAGTTCCGGTCATTGTGCTCTCTGCAAAAAATGAGCTGGACAGTAAAGTAGAGCTGCTCTCGTCGGGAGCTAATGACTATATCTGTAAACCCTTTGATCTTCGTGAACTTCTTGTGCGCATTCAGGTACAGCTTCGCAGTTCGCAGTCATTTGATTCAGGGAGTATCCTTCATTATAAGGAATGGACGCTCAGCCCGGATACTCAGGAGATGACCGTTGCAGGAAAGAATATAGATTTTACAAAACATGAATTTAAAATACTGGAATTATTATGCAAGCATCCGAAAAAGGTATTTACCAAACAGGTGATCTATGAATATGCATGGGGTGACGAGTATTTTATAGAAGATAAGACGATCAATGTACACATCAGTAATATCCGTTCAAAACTGAAACCAACTGGGACGGAAACTTATATCCAGACTGTATGGGGGATGGGCTTTAAACTTTCTTAAACTTTTCTTTGCGCTTTTTGAATTTTGTGGGGCTACACTATAATTACATCAAAGGATGAGAGTGTGTTTCGAGAAGGAATGCGCTCTGAAGCAAAGAAAGGAGCTGCCATGAATACAGAATATGCAGTCAGAACGAAAAATTTAAGTAAGATATACGGCGCGAAAGCAGCCGTGAGCCATCTCAATATGGAAGTAAGAGCGGGTGATATCTACGGCTTTATCGGCCGCAATGGTTCCGGCAAGTCTACCACACTGAAAATGTGCTGCGGGCTCGTCCATCCCACGGAGGGGGAAATCTCTCTTTATGGTTTGCCTGTAAAGAACCAGACAGCACGGCGCAGAGTCGGAATGCTTATAGAGGATGCGGGCCTGTATCCCCATATGACGGCCAGAGATAACATGATCCTGAAGGCAAAGTGCCTGGGGCTCACGGATGAAAAGAGTGTAGATAAGATTCTGGAGCTTATGAATCTGTCTCATACAGGAAAAAAGAAGATCCGGCAGTTTTCAATGGGAATGAAACAGAGGCTGGGAATCGCGATGGCCCTTCTCGGTAATCCAGACCTTCTGATTCTTGATGAGCCGATCAATGGTCTGGACCCGGAGGGGATCAGGGAAGTCAGGGAAAGTCTCATCAGGCTGAATGAAGAAGCGGGGAAGACGATCCTGATTAGTTCGCATATCCTGGGGGAACTCAGTAAACTTGCAACCTGTTACGGGATTATCAAGGAGGGGGAGCTGATCCAGCAGATTTCCAGAGAAAAATTAGAAGAGAAGTGTAAAGATTATCTGGAGCTTCAAGTGGACAATGCGGATAGAACCGCGGCGCTTTTGTCAGAACATTATCCCAAGATTCATTATGAAGTATCTGGCAGAAACCAGCTTCAGGTTTTTGATTTCACGGAATCGGGCCTGCTTACGGCAATGCTTGTACAGAACGGGATTCTTGTTCATTCGTGCAGCCTGCACAGGATGGATTTGGAACAGTATTTTCTGGAACTGATGGAAGGGGGTGCGCAGTATGCTTAATCTTCTTCGCACGGACCTATACCGTGTCTTCCGCAGCAAAAGTTTTTATATATGTTTTGGGATACTCGTATTTATCAATATCGTGACCTTTGGCATCCTGTTTATCATCACAAATCCATCGACCAGAGACCTGATCCTCCAGTTCGGGGCAGAGCTTTCAGCAGATGCCTCCGACATTGAGTCATCTCTGGCAAATACAACGATTCTGGAGATATTCCGGCAGGGAACAGTGAGCGGCGGCTTTCTTTCCGTTACGACAGGGGTTTTTGGTGCACTCTTTATATGCATGGATTTCGAGAGTGGGTTTATTAAGAACATTATGGCTGCCCATGAGAATAAGTGGGATTATGTTCTGGGTAAAGCAGGTACTTTCTTCATTGTTAATTTCCTGTACCTTACAGGTACTTTTCTGGTTACGCTGCTGTTAAATATTATCAGCGGAGGCTTTTTTGAATATTCAGGGTTAGAAGACATTCTGTATTATCTGTTCTCAGCCTGGGTTATCGTAAATGCTTTCTCAGCACTCATAATGCTAATCTGCATGATTACCCGCAGTAAGGCGGCGGGGGTAGCCGGGGCCATCTGTTTAAACAGCGGACTCGTCGTTATGATACTCAGCAGTGTGTTCGGACTGTTTGGACTAGGGTGGATTTTTGACTACAGTTTATATTTGACTCTTGCTTCTCTGCCAAGTGCGTTTCAGGGAGAATATGGTTTGAGGCCATTTATTACCGGAGCTGCTTTTTTTGTACTGTATACTGTTATCAGCGAGATTGTGCTGTCAAGAAAAGATATTTAAGGAGGTTAGATGCGGATGAAATTTCTGATTGCAGTACTGCTTATTGTGACTGCAGTACTGTCTGCCCTGATTATCCTCTATATCAGGGAGGTTAAGCATCTGTATAAGCAGCTTGACCAGCTGGAAGCGGGCAGCCATATAGAGCTGACCTCGAACACAAGGAACCGGGCATTTTTGCGGCTTTATACGAAACTGAACCATATCTTTGTGGATGTCAGCGGCGAAAAACAGAAATATCTGCGGTCCCAGACAGAACTGAAACAGTCTATATCCAATATTGCGCATGATATCCGAACCCCGCTTACCAGTGCGTCGGGTTACCTGCAGATGCTGCAGGACTGTACGGAATCTGAGAAGCAGCTTCGCTATGAGCGGATTATTGAAAGACGGATTGCGGAACTAAAGGATATGCTGGAGGAATTGTTTTTATATACGAAGCTTACCAGCGGTGAGTTTTCACCCGACTGCCGCAGGACTGCGGTGTTCCCGATTCTGAGTGACTGTATGATTGGCCTGTTTCATGTGTTCGAGGAGAAACAAATAGAACCGGATATCCGGTTTGAGAATGAAGAAATCTGTGTCTTCGCAGCAGAGGAAATTCTTGGCCGCATCTTCCGTAATCTGATCAATAACGCATTGATACATGGTTTGGGCGGACTGAGTATTGTCCAGAAGGGGACGGCGTTTACGTTTTCGAACCCGGTGCAGAATGCTTCTGTAATTGACCCTGACAGAATCTTCGACCGATTCTATAAAGCTGACCCGGCCCGGCAGAAACATTCTTCCGGGCTGGGCCTTGCGATTGTAAAGGAACTGTGTGGGAAGATAGGTGGAACAGCAGAAGCGGCCATTGTGGACGGGCAGTTTCTGGCGATCACCGTCCGTTTTCAGCCGGCAGATGAATAAGCTGCCGGCTATCGGTATGTATATTGGTTTTAGGCGAGTCTGGCATAAAGTATGAGGAGAGATAAGTATGAATGTAATAAGAAAGACAGGGAGAAGAGTCCGGAGGTTCGGAATACGTAATTCGGTCTATATTGAGAGAACCGTTCTGGTATTATTATGTTTAGGGCTGTGTCTATTTCATTATAATGTCAGGGAGTATAGAGCGGATACGGTCGTATTTAAGAGCTATCTGGAACAATATGGATTTCTGGATTTCCTTATCTGGCGTTCACAGACATGGTCAGGCAGGCTGATTCTGGAGGGGGCGCTTTATATTATACTGAAACAGCCCTATGTGGTGTTTGCTGTTTTGGACGGTCTGATTATTCTGGGAACGGTATATGCACTGCGGTCGCTGCTTGCGTGGAAACGGTTTGAAACAACTGTATTTATGGCACTGTTGTTTATATTTCCGGCAGATGGCCTTGTCGAAGTCGGGATCCAGCCCGGTGCGATTAACTATATCTGGGCGCTGGCTGCTGCAATTGCTGCCCTAATTCCAATTAGAATGCTGTTTCAGGACCAGAAAGTCAAATGGTATCACTATGCAGGATATGGCGCCGCGGCACTATTTGGCTGTAATATGGAGCAGACAGCTGCAATTGTTTTTTGTTTCTATTTTTTGGCTGCTGTATATTTCTTTCAGCTTAGGAAGGTTAAGCCAATCCTGTTTTCTCAAATGGCAGTCAGCCTTTTATCTTTAGTTTTTCTAATGACCTGCAAGGGGAATGCGGCGAGGCTTGAGCAGGAGATTTCTTCTTACTGGCACGGGTTTGGGGAACTATCCGTAATTGATAAGCTCTGGAACGGCTGGATTACTACAGTCAATTACTTTTATGCCGCGAGGGATATTCCATTTATTTTATTTATAGTGGTTCTATGTGTGTGGCTTTGGATGAAATATCGAAGAGTGAACATATTTACTGTGTGCGGAACTATACCATTTTTGTACCGGGCCGGCATCTGGGCAGGGAAAATTCCAGATGCTCTGTTTGGCACGCAAATTCGGAAATGGACTGCCAGTGTATATTATGAAAATGGCGATCTGGAGGCACCGCCCCTGCCGGTCTATCCACAGATTATATTGTATACGATACTTACACTGATGATTCTGGTGGCTGTCTGTGGAAGCTTTATGTCTGCAAGAAAGACTCTGTTATTGGTTCTCATCTTATCGGCCGGACTTGCCACACGCCTGCTCATGGGATTTTCACCGACTCTGCTTGCATCAGGGACCAGAACATTCTTCTTTATGGATACAGCGCTGTGTATCGGAATTGTCTGGTATATCAGAGAAATATGGGATTTATTAATATCAGTTAATTTCAATTAAAAGCTTGTTATAATCTGACAAAATAAGTATAATAGTAGTAAGAACTGATGGACGTAAATCATGCAGGAAGGAGCTGAATGAATATGTCAAAGAATGTAATCATCACAATCGGGCGGCAGTTTGGAAGCGGCGGACGTGAAATCGGGTCGATGCTTGCGGAAAGATTGAATCTCCCGCTGTATGACAAAAATCTGGTGGAACTGGCGGCGGAGAAACTGGACATCAGCGAGGATACAGCAGATTCCGTAGATGAAACGGCTTTAAGCGGGTTTTTATCTACATATGCCTATGCACCCGGAACGATTATGCCGTATGTAGGGAGAGTGGATTATCTCGAGCCGATCAATGATAAGATGTTCTATGCACAGGCAGGGATTATACGTGAACTGGCGAAAAAGGGACCTGCAATCTTTATCGGAAGATGTGCCGACTATGTACTGGATGGAAAGGCGGAATGCCTTAATGTTTTTATCTGTGCAGACAAGACAGACAGGATTAAAAGGACAATGGAACTTTTTGACCTGACAGAGAAGAAGGCCGCTGACAAGGTAAAAAAGATGGACAGAGAACGACGCTATTACTATGAGACATATACCGGAAAGGACTGGGGATCTGTCGGCTCCCACGATCTGGTCCTGAATGTAAGCAGAATGGGAATGGAACGGGCAGCAAAGGATCTGGAGCTGATATATAAAGGGATGATTGAGGATTAAGTGCAGTATATTTCCTGACATAGATGCCGTGCACAGGGGTGCACGGCATTTGCATGTGTAATAGTGGAAAGTTCTCTTAATAAGGTAGACATTATGAAAAGGATACGTTAAAATAATCACAGTATGTACAGTAAGATAAGGAAAAAGGGAGAGATTTTTCTATGTTAACAGGTATGAAGAAGCTATTCGCCCCGGTAGATATGACTGAAGGGAATCCGGGTAAGAAGATTGTGGCATTCACAATCCCGATGCTGATCGGCAATATTGCCCAGCAGCTATATAATACAGCAGACAGCATCATTGTAGGCAGGTTCGTAGGGGACAATGCACTGGCAGCAGTTGGAAGTGCAGGACCTATACTGAACCTGCTGCTTGTGTTGTTCGTTGGGATTTCTGTCGGGGTCGGAATCATGGTGTCGCAGTATTTTGGCGCGAAGCAGAGAGAAGCGCTGTCAAAAACAATCGGATGCTGTATTACGCTGACGGTTATTACAACGGTTCTTGTCATGGCGGTTACCCCGTTTGTTACAATGCCGCTTCTAAGACTTTTGCGTACGCCGGACAGTATCATCGGGTGGTGCAATAATTATCTGATGATCTTGTTCATGGGAATTGTAGGGTGTGCCTTTTATAACATCCTGGGTGGTATTTTAAGAGGTCTGGGAGATTCCGTTTCCGCCCTGGTGTATCTCCTCGTTGCGACAGTTATCAACATTGTTTTAGACTACATATTTGTGGCGAAGTTCGGACTTGGGGTGGCCGGAGTTGCACTGGCTACAGTAATTGCCCAGATGATCTCTGCGGTTTTATCATTTATGAAATTATGCCGGATGAAAGAGGTTTTTGATATGAAAAAAGAATATCTGATTCCGGAGAAGAAGTATTCCTGGGACCTGGTCCGTCTGGGACTGCCATCCGGTGTGACTCAGGCAATCTTTTCTTTGTCCATGATTGTTGTGCAGTCACTGACTAACAGTTTTGGGGAATTGTTTATAGCGGCCAATGTCATTGTCATGCGTGTGGATGGATTCGCGATGATGCCGGCATTCTCGTTTGGGACTGCGATGACGACATATTCCGGACAAAATGTAGGCGCCAGAAAGATGGACAGAGTGGTCAAAGGAGCAAGGCAGGGAACCGGGATAGCGGTGATGACATCGGCCGTGATTACGCTCCTGATTCTATTATTCGGACGATACCTGATGGCGATCTTTACAGAGACGCCGGAACTCGTGGAATTAAGCTTTTCTATGATGAAGATACTGGCAGCCGGTTATATAGCGATGGAAGTGACGCAGTGCCTGTCCGGTGTTATGAGAGGTGCCGGAGATACGGTTACTCCAATGTGGATTTCAATGGTGACGACGGTTGTCATCCGCGTGCCTCTTGCCTACGGTCTGGCATATTTTACAAGATCAGCTGCACATCCAAATGGAGACAGTGCGTGTATCTTTATCTCTCTCCTGATATCATGGGTACTCGGGGCATGTATTACATTTATTTGTTACCGCGCGGGACGATGGAAGAAAAAAGTGATTGCGGATTAAAAGGAAAACATAGAGAAAGGGCGGCGGTCAGGGAAAAAATCAATTTCTGACCGTCAAGATACTACATGACGAAATCATACAAATATACTATTTATTCCTGCTATGTAGGATATATTACTCAGGCAATAGTTAACAATTTAGGACCGCTTCTGTTCCTTACTTTTCAGCAGCAGTTTTCGATTTCTGTTGAGAGGATTGGATTCCTTATCACAATGAATTTCGGAATCCAGTTGATCGTAGATCTGCTTGCCGCAAAATATGTGGACAGGATTGGCTACCGTGTCTGCATGGTATTTGCGCACTTTATGGCAGCAGCAGGACTGATCGGGATGGGGATCTTCCCATTTTTGTTTCCCACCCCTTATGCGGGATTAATGGCGGCGATTACCCTAAACGGAATTGGCGGTGGGCTGCTGGAGGTACTGGTAAGCCCGATTGTTGAGGCTGCGCCGACGGGGGCAAAAGAGAAGGCAATGAGCCTTCTGCATTCCTTTTACTGCTTCGGGCATGTGGGAGTCGTAATTCTGTCTACATTGGGATTCAAGCTCATAGGAATGGAAAACTGGAGATATCTCCCGATGATCTGGGCGGTTCTGCCATTTTTGAATGCATTTGTTTTTATGAGGGTTCCGATCCGCGTACTGGTCGAGGAAGAGAACCGTATTCCAATTAAAAAGCTTTTGTCCATGCGGATATTCTGGCTGTTCTTTGTTCTGATGCTGTGTGCCGGGGCTTCCGAGCAGGCAATGTCCCAGTGGGCATCCTATTTTGCCGAGAGCAGCCTGCATGTTTCTAAAACAGTGGGAGACCTGCTCGGGCCCTGTTCCTTTGCGCTTCTGATGGGAGTGTCCCGTGTCTTTTACGGGAAATGCGGAGAACGGATTAAACTGGAGAAGTTTATATTTATGAGCAGTGTGCTCTGCGTCGCAAGCTATCTGCTGGCGGTTTTTGCACCGATACCGATTGTCAGTCTTCTTGGCTGTGCCCTCTGCGGGCTCTCTGTCGGGATCATGTGGCCCGGTACTTTCAGTATAGCTGCCAGAGAATGCGCACAGGGTGGAACCGCCATGTTTGCTTTTCTTGCCCTTGCAGGGGATGCCGGCTGCATGTCCGGCCCGGGGCTTGTTGGTGTGGTAGCTGACCATACCTCGAAATGGGGACTGAAGGGTGGCTTATTTGCAGCAATTATCTTCCCGGTGTGCATCGCGGCAATATTTTTGATAAGAAAAGAAAAAAAGAATGCTCCTGCTTAGGAGAATTAAAAAATCCCCGGTGATTCATTTGCCGGGGATTTCTTTTTATAATGAATATAATATGTTAACTGTCTAATTATTTTTTGGAAGAAATTATTAAAAAACTGTGAAATCTATCACTTTATATTGACTTTTTTATATAATACTACTAATATAACCGTTAGACGTCTAACTAATTTACGGTTAGCGGTGTTTTGAAAATGCTTAAAGAAAGGAGCGCTGAGGATGAATTGTGACATGGAGCATATGCCTACTGTGGGAATTATGGGCCAGATTATGCATTTGAGTATGAAGAAAGCGACCCAGTTATTCGATAAGTTTGATTTAAAGCCGGGTCAGGCGGGGATACTTTTTATGCTGAATAAGTCGGGCGGCCTTTCACAGCGGGAGATGGCGAAGTTTATGAATGTGACACCACCGTCGATTACGAATACAATCCAGAAGATGGAAAAGATGGACTATATCAGGCGGAGCCCGGATGAAAAGGATCAAAGGATTATGCGGCTTAGTCTGACTGAAAAAGGGGAAGCCTGTCTTAAGAATATTAAAACCGTGGCGGCAGAGATGGATGAACAGATATTCAACGGGCTGAGTCAGGAAGAAAAGCTGCTGATGAGAAGACTCTTACTGCAGATGAGAGATAACCTCATGGAAATATCTTGAAAATAACGGGGTATGCATAGAACAGGGCTTAGAATAATGAAGCACCCTACAGGCACTATCACGATGACATAAGACAAGAATGAAGAAAGGATAGGGATTATGAAGAAATTATTCAAGTATATGGGAATGTACTGGAAAGCAATGATTGCGATTCTGGCAGTTCTCGTTGTGCAGGCATATTGTGATCTTTCGCTACCTGCATATACATCCGATATAGTAAATGTCGGAATCCAGCAGGGCGGTATTGACGAATCAATACCGGACGCGATTGCACAGAAGGATATGGATAAGCTGTTGCTGTTTGTAAGCAGTGATGATGCAGAGACGGTAAAGGATGCCTATGAACTGAAAGATAAGGATACAGGATATGATTACGACGGAGCTGTTTATGTACTGAAAGACAAGACAGCAGAAGACGAGAAGCTGATGGAAAAGCTGTCAGATATTCTCGGAAAGCCGATGCTTTTTGTGTCCGGGATAGATTCAGGCAGTGATACCACGAAGAAGATGGAAAATTCCATGAAGGAGAATATGAAATCTGCCATTCAGGAACAGGCTGACCAGAAGATGGAAGAGGCAAAGCAGCAGATGGCGGATGCCCAGAACCAGATGACGGATGAGCAGAAGGCTGCACTCGCTGCAAACCCTGAGTTAGCTGACCAGATGATGGAACAGCAGCAACAGGCGGCAGAACAGATGCAGAAGGAAGCGCAGGAAAAGATTGACGAGCAGTTGAAAAAGATAGACAAAGCGGATATTTTTGAACTGTTTGAGCTCGTTCCGGATGAGCAGCGTGCCCAGATCGTTGACAAGATGAGTGAGCAGATGGACGACATGCCCGAAACAATGGTAGAACAGGCTGCTACGCTTTATATAAAGGAAGTATATGGGAACCTGAATATTGATACGGCCCATCTCCAGTCCTCCTATATATTGGGGACCGGTGGTAAGATGCTGGCACTGGCGCTGCTGGGGATGATAGCGAGTGTGCTTGTAGGATTTATGGCTTCCCGCGTCGGCGCGACAGCAGGGCGTGACTTGAGAGGCAGGGTATTCAGAAAAGTGGTAGGATTCTCCAATAATGAGTTTGACCATTTTTCAACAGCGTCTCTGATCACAAGAAGTACCAATGACATCCAGCAGATTCAGATGCTTGTTGTCATGCTGCTTCGAATGGTCTTGTATGCACCGATTATGGCAGTCGGAGGTATCTACAAGGTATTCCAGACGAATGTATCTATGTCATGGATTATCGGTCTGGCAGTCCTCCTGATTGGTCTGGTTATACTCGTACTCTTTACAGTTGCTATGCCGAAATTCAAGATATTACAGAAGCTGGTTGATAAACTGAATCTCGTAACAAGAGAAATCCTGACCGGTCTGTCTGTTATCCGTGCTTTCAGTACGGAGAAGCATGAAGAAGAACGGTTTGATAAAGCAAATATTGACCTGACAAAGACGAACCTGTTTGTTAACCGTGCCATGACATTCATGATGCCTGTTATGATGGTGATTATGAATGGAATCTCCGTGTTGATCGTCTGGACAGGTGCACATGGAATCAGTGACGGGCAGATGCAGGTAGGAGATATGATGGCATTTATCCAGTATACAATGCAGATCATCTTTAGTTTCCTGATGCTGTGCATGATTTCGATTATGCTCCCGAGGGCAGCCGTATCAGCAGAGCGTGTGGATGAAGTTCTGACAAGTAAGACAATGATCCATGATCCGAAGGAACCTGAAAAACTTCCGGATGACCTTGATGGAGTCCTGAAATTTGATCATGTATCCTTCCGCTATCCGGGAGCAAGCGAGGATGTACTTCGTAATATTACATTCGAGGCTCGTCCGGGTGAGACGACAGCCATAATAGGAAGTACCGGCAGCGGTAAGTCCACACTGGTCAATTTGATCCCGAGATTCTATGATGTAACGGAAGGTGAGATTACGCTTGACGGCATAGATATCCGCAATATTTCACAGCACGAACTGCGTGAGAAACTGGGGTATGTTCCTCAAAAGGGAGTTCTTTTCTCGGGAGATATCGCATCGAATATCATGTTTGGCAATCCGGATGGTTCAGACGCGGAGATGGAAGAGGCGGCAGAAATCGCCCAGGCAACAGAGTTTATCGACGCAAAACCGAAGAAGTATAACAGCACGATTGCCCAGGGCGGTTCCAACGTATCTGGCGGACAGAAGCAGAGACTTTCTATAGCAAGAGCAATTGCAAAGCATCCGAATCTCTTCATCTTTGATGACAGTTTTTCGGCTCTGGATTACAAGACAGATGTTTCTCTCAGAAGGGCATTGAAGGAAAAGACAGCAAACAGTACCGTGCTCATTGTCGCACAGCGTATCAGTACGATCTTACATGCGGAACAGATTATCGTTCTGGATGACGGAGAAGTTGCCGGTATCGGTACCCACAGAGAACTACTCAAGAAATGTGAGGTTTATCAGCAGATCGCGGCATCTCAGCTGTCAGAGGCAGAATTAAAAGAAGGTCTGGAAGGAAAGGAGGAGAGCAGCCATGAGTAAAAACACGAGAAGAGGCATGGGCGGACATGGTCCCGGCAGGGGAATGGTACCGGGAGAAAAGCCGAAGGATCTGAAAGGCACGATGAAAAAGTTACTCGGATACATGAAGGTTTATAAGTTCCAGCTGTTTTTCGTCCTTATATTTGCAGTCGGAGGTACAATTTTTAATATTGTAGGGCCGAAGATTTTAGGAAAAGCAACAACAGAAATATTCAACGGACTCGTTAGCAAGGTTTCCGGCGAAGGCGGGATGGATTTCGAAAAGATCGGAAGAATCCTTTTATTCACGCTGAGTCTTTATGTAATAAGTGCATTATTCTCATTTGTACAGGGCTACATTATGACAGGCATATCTCAGAAGATGACTTACCGCCTGAGAAGAGAAATCTCATTGAAGATCAACCGTATGCCGATGAATTACTTTGATACAAAGACACACGGGGAAGTCCTTTCACGTGTGACAAATGATATCGATACGCTGGGGCAGAGCCTGAACCAGAGTGCTACACAGATGATCACATCTGTTACAACAATCATAGGGGTCTTCATCATGATGCTGTCCATCAGCCCGCTGATGACAGTTGTGGCCCTGCTGATCCTGCCGATATCCATAGGACTGATATCCATCATTATGAAACGTTCGCAGAAATATTTCCGCGGACAGCAGGAATATCTGGGAAATGTAAACGGACAGGTGGAAGAGGTTTACGGCGGACATAACATTATCAAAGCATTTAATAAGGAAGAAGATGTTATAACCGAATTTGATGAGACGAATAATAAGCTGTACGATTCCGCATGGAAATCCCAGTTTATATCTGGTATGATGATGCCGATCATGCAGTTTGTCGGAAATCTGGGGTATGTCGTAGTTGCAATCCTGGGCGGATACCTCGTAATCAAGGATGCGATCGAAGTCGGTGATATCCAGTCCTTTATCCAGTATGTGCGTAACTTTACACAGCCGATCCAGCAGGTTGCACAGGTGGCAAATATGCTTCAGTCAACCGCAGCGGCTTCCGAGCGTGTATTTGAGTTCCTTGATGAAGACGAAGAGGACCAGACTGTTGAGAATGCAGTATCTGTTGAAGGACTGAAAGGAAATGTGGAATTTGACCACGTACACTTCGGATATAACCCGGAGAAGATCATAATCAATGATTTCTCTGCAAAAGTAAAAGAGGGGCAGAAGATTGCAATTGTCGGGCCGACAGGAGCCGGAAAGACAACAATGATCAAGCTGCTTATGCGGTTCTATGACGTGAATTCCGGTGCAATCCTGATAGATGGTCATGATGTCAAGGATTTCAACAGAAGCGAGCTGAGGCAGATGTTTGGTATGGTGCTTCAGGACACATGGCTGTTCCACGGAAGCATTAAAGATAATATCCGCTACGGAAAACTGGATGCGACAGATGAAGAAGTCATAGAGGCAGCGAAAGCGGCACGTGTCCATCGTTTTGTCCAGACACTGCCGGGCGGTTATGATATGGAACTGAATGAAGAGGCGAGCAATGTATCTCAGGGACAGAAGCAGCTGCTTACAATCGCGAGGGCGATTCTGGCTGATCCAAAGATCCTGATCCTTGACGAGGCCACCAGTTCTGTTGATACGAGGACAGAGATCCAGATCCAGAAAGCAATGGATACCCTCATGAGAGGCAGAACAAGTTTTGTTATCGCACACAGACTTTCTACAATCAGGGATGCAGATATGATCCTTGTTATGAAAGACGGAGATATCGTAGAAATGGGTAACCATGACGAACTGATTGCGAAGAACGGGTTCTATGCGGACCTTTATAACTCGCAATTTGAGAAAACAACAAGTATTGCTTAAGTAAAGATGCACCCAGAGGGGGATGAAACATAATTCTAAAGAATATGTTTCATCCCCCTCTGAATGTCTTTTTTTAATAAAACTGCATATTGTCAGCATTATGAAAAAGCTGGATAATCTTTGTGTATGAATGCATCGTGTACCATATTAATTAGATGGATTAAGTCGAATACAGGGACTTTTGCGGTTTCCTGAATAACCTTTGCGTAAGCGGGGATGTTGGTACACTCAATTAGAATTGCACCGATATCAGGATGTTCATTCATTAGTTTCTCAGTGATCTTTATATGTTCTTCCCGGCAGACATCGATATCCATTGAAGGCTGGTTCTGCATGATTGCTGTAAAGAATTCTCTTTCTCCTTCCAGTCCGATTACGGCAGTTGGTATATTCTGCGCACCGCTTGATTGAAAGTGAACTGGTTTCAAGCCGCTTCCATCTGCGGTTATTATTCCTACTATTTTTCCCGGCGGCAGCATGTGGTAAATAAGCGGCAGAAGTGCAAGGGCAGAGGGGATAACAGGTATGCTGACAGCAGATTTCAGGCGTTCGTGGAAAATAGAAAGATAGCCGCACCCAAGAGCGATTGCTGATACACCTGCACTTTCAAGCTCCCTTGCAGCATCGGTAAATGGCTCTAAGTCTTCATCTGTAATATCCTCGGCAATCTTATCAGGGAGAGCACCGTGTACAACCCGGTATAATACCGGGAAATCAAAAGTAGCTGCATTTCCGATGTCACCCGGTATTCGCGGAAACTGCATATCCAGCATGATGATACCGATTGAAAAACCATATATATTTTTTTTACCTGTTACGATAGTACCCATGTTAGTCCTCCTTTATGAGCATATTTAAAGGTTACCTGATTTTTCTGCGCAGGCGAGCATTGCTTGAAACATAGCACTTCGGAAGCCCTTTTCTTCTAACACCCTTACTGCTTCAATTGTAGAACCGCCAGGAGTGCATACCATATCTTTTAAATCAGCTGGGTGTTTGTTGGTTTCAAGTACCATTCTGGCACTTCCGACCAGAGTTTGTGCGGCCATATCGTATGCTTCCTGTCTGGGAATGCCACTATAGACTGCGGCATCGGCCATTGCCTCTATTAACATAAAGATACATGCCGGAGAACAGCCAGACAGCGCTGAAGCTGCATCAAATAGATTTTCAGGAATCACTTTTGCAAGACCAAAACTTTCTAATATGGTAAGTATTTTCGTAAAATCATTTCTTGTAACAAGATCATTCGCACATACAGATGTTACACCTGCACCGATTAATGCAGGTGTATTCGGCATACACCGTATTATTTTAACTGGCCGGTCAAAGGCATGCTCCAGCCGCTTGATCGTCCACCCGGCGGCTATTGTTATAATCATCTGGTCCTCCGTCACGGTTTCGCGGATCTGTTCAATTACTGTCTGATAAATTTGTGGTTTGACTGCGAGTAAGATAATCTCTGCCTGTGCTGCCAGTGTTTGGTTATCGGGTGCTTCTGTAACTTTAAAACACTGTTTTAAAGACTGGACTGCTTCTTTTGCGGAATCTGATACTATGATTTCGTCCGGTTCAAAGACACCACCCTGGATGATTCCTCTGATGATAGCTCTTCCCATATTTCCGCATCCAATAAAGCCTATTTTTTTCATCTATTGGTCCTCCATATCTCTATTTAGATTATTTTTCATGTGCAGCATTCTCTTTCTTTTTCCTCATGAGTTCATAATAGGGCAGTTCGGGTACATGCTCTGGAACTGCTGGTTTGCGGATGAATCTGGTGTAGAGAAATGGAAATGCATATAGAATTGCCACCCATCCGCATACAGTAAACACGACATTTAAAATCTGGTCGAAAGCACCTACCTGGCTGATTACAAATCCTACAATTACTACGATTACAATGGCATATTTATAATTTTTCGAACCTTCTTTTGCAAATGTGTTAGTCAGTGCAAAAACTTCCGGCAAAGTTGTTGTGTAAATCGCAAACATAAGAATCAGACCGAATACACCTGCAATCGCCATTCCCATATTTTGTGCCAAAGCCAGATTAGGAACCTGGACACCGTCAAGTATAGAAGCATTCGAGATCATAGAAAGTGTGCTAATTGTCTGGACGGATATGAAAAAAATAGCACCTATAATACAGGACCCAACGGTGTCTTCTGTTGTTTCACCGTCATTTGCTGCACATGCATGCCAATACGGCATCTGGAAAAAAATACACATGGTTGTATACAGGAAACAGCTCCATGCAAAGTTACTGCTTATGGAGAGGTGAGTAGACTCCTGAAGAAATTTTGCACCGGCAGCGATACCGTCTGTGGGGTTTACAAGAGCTAAAACTGCAATAAGGATTACAAATACCATAATAATAGGTCCCAGTATGCCGTTTATATTCAACAGTCTCTTGAACCCGAACAGACATGTGATTAAAACAGCAATTGCCAGAACAACGCGCCCGATCTGGTCGCTTACACCAAAATATTGAGCTACATTTGCACCTGCTCCGGCGATCATAGTGGCACACATGGCAAGCAGATAAGCAATGTTAAATATCCAGAGAATTTTACCTATTACTTTGCCACAGTAATGGGTATAGACATCATCCAGTGTTTTTAGGCCGTATTTTCTGGTGTCTATGATTACCATACATCCAAATATGAACGTGATGACTTGGGTAACCCAAAGGCCAACCAGACTGCCGGGACCGTGAACTACGAAATATTGAGTCAGTTCCTGCCCTGTGCCAAATCCTGAACCGGCAGAAAGCGCACAGTATGCTCCTCCCAGAAATAAAATTTTACCAATATGGATATTTTTTTTATTCATAAAAGTATCTCCCTTCTCTTCTCATTAAATGTTCTGAAGCTGACTATAAGTTCCTTTCAGCGTATTATAGGTGTTTACATACACCTGATATACATGATTATATTTTTCTACATGTTCAGGGATCGGATCTGTTTTAATAGCATCGCTGAGCCAAGTATCATAGAATGCGGATACATCTGTAAAGATTTCTGCGCCCATAGCAGCAATATAGGCTCCGGCAAATGTCTCATCGGCTCCGGGAACATAAGTCTGGGATACGTTCAGACAATCACTGGTAATCTGACGCCACAGTGAACTTTTGGCTCCTCCGCCTCCTACGGCCAGTCTTTTGACAGGGATTTTTTGGCCCCTTGTATCCAGAATCTCTAATGCATGGCGTACGGAAAGACAGAAAGACTCCATGATAGCCCGGTATAAATGAGGAACTTTGTGGTGCAGTCCCAGTCCGTAGAACACTCCCCTTGCAAGGGGATCGTCCGTGATTGTACGTTCTCCGGTCACGTGTGGGAGAAAAAGAAGCCGTTCGGAGCCAATGGGAATGTCCTCTGCCAGTCGGTCAAGATATTGCAGGGGCTTCATCCCCTTGCTTTCTGCCTGTTCACATTCTTTCCCAGCAAAGTTTTCGCAGAACCACTCGAGCAGGACGCCACTGACGGGAAAAAGCGGACCGAGAAGAACAGGATCACCCGGCAGTCCAACCAGAGCAGGGGCATATAAAAAGCAATCTGCCGGTTTAGTGCATGCAAGCATGGTTCCTACAGTTCCAAAATATAGAACTGCATCTCCTTCGCTGCGCAGACCGGAGGCCATCTGAGACAGATAAAAATCACCGGTGCCGACAAGTACTTTTGTGTGTGGAAGCAGTCCGGTTGTCTCTGCAGCTTCTTGTGTAAGGGTGCCGGCGATTTCCAATGGGGAATATACATCCGGCAATTCACACTGTGTCAAGCCTAATTTATCAAAATTTTCCCGGACATAACATCTGCTTTCCTGATCAAACAAAGGGGTCATCCAACAGGAAGTATTAAAATCAATACAGTAATGGCCGGTTAGCCGATAACACAAGTAACTGTGCGCGAAGAATACTTTTTTAATCCGGCTGAATATTTCAGGCTCATTTTCGCGGACCCAGATCAGATGAGGCAGCAGATAGGTATTAACACCAACGTGGTTCCACGGTATGAGGCCGAAATCTTCCAATTTTCCTTCTGGTATCCGGCCGTCAGACTGCGTGATGCCCATGCGGAGCGGTGTTCCGTTTTCATCTGTGATACCCAGGGAAGGAGACATACCGCTGAGCATCACCGACTGAACAGATGCCGGATCAACACCGGACTTTTCGAGGACAGCGCGTATACAATTCACTCCGTCTCCCCACCAGTTATCTTCCATATCATGTTCTGACCATCCAATAACGGTTGATTTCATTAGGTGCATGATAGAATGCTGTGCAAGCAGTTTTCCTTCTTCGGTTACAAGAGATGCTTTACAGTTTGTAGTTCCGACATCACAGCTGATAAATGTACGCATTTTTATACCTCCTTTAAAATTTCTTATTTATTTTCTTCATATATCCTCATTGCTTCCTCTACGGAGGCATCTGAATGTACGATAGCCACAACTGCGCGTGTCATTGCGGTGATATTCTTATCTTCCCAAATCTGTCGTCCGAAACATGTTCCGGCAGCCCCGGCATCCATTGCGTCTCGCAGAAGCTGTAACGTGTCCTCTGGAGTCTTGCATTT
Organism: Clostridium sp. AF19-22AC; assembly: GCF_003479085.1. Classification (NCBI taxonomy): domain Bacteria; kingdom Bacillati; phylum Bacillota; class Clostridia; order Eubacteriales; family Clostridiaceae; genus Clostridium; species Clostridium sp. AF19-22AC. The sequence goes on from NZ_QUGN01000001.1 coordinate 142,105, forward strand.
ACTCCCACCTGCAAGAATAACCGGGACTGGGCAGCAGGATGTTACTAGTTTAAAACTTTCTTTGTCACCGGTATAATCGGTTTTGATCATATCCGCACCGAACTCAGCAGCAATCCGGCATTCCGATGCAACTACATCGGGATCATAAGAGCTTGGGACCTTGTCTCCGGGGACAGCATGCATTTCTGCTATTGTCGGCATAGAATACTTATCTCCCTCGGCAGCAATTTTTCCAATATTTGCCAAGGTTGGACCGTCTATCGGAAGTCCCGGGAAGGAATAAGATATAACTCCATCAGCCCCTGCACGCAGTGCATCTTCCACGGTAAATACCTGATACCAGCTGGTGTATTCTTCCCAGTCTTCATAAAAGCGTGTTGATCCGGTATCAAGCCTCATGATTTTTCGTATTCTTCCGTCTAATAAATCTCGGTAATGCTTGATGACACCATAGGAAGTCATAACTGCATCTGCCCCGCCTTCAATAATGGCTTCTATGACCGGGGCGGGATTTCTTAAAGCAGCATAGGAAATACCGTTCATACGGGCATGGTCCATGGCTACCATTACAACTTTTCCGTCTGGTTTTAAAATGTGGTTCATCGTTGATTTTACTGGCATATTCATAAGTCGTATTTCTCCATTCAAATATTAGTATTGTGGTCCTGCTATATAATTTTAAATTCTTTTTTCAGGAAGATCAGGGATTCTTTCAAATCTTTGTCCATAGTTTTTTCTTCCTCACCATAAGAAAGGTCTCTCCAGACTTTAATATCATCTCCAACCTGGCAATTGTGGAGTACAAATGGTTCCAATACGATATCGTCCTGATAATTAATGTCATGAAGGGCACTGCCAATTTCTTTCCACGGGATGTGTCCTTTTCCGGGAACCCTTCTGTTGGCTTCTCCGATATGCATATGTCCTAAATGCCGGCCTGCCAGTCGGATTGCCTCCCCTATATTATCTTCTTCAATATTCATGTGGAAAGAATCCAGCATAACATATACATTATCTTTGCCTACATCTTTCACATATGATACCGCTTCTTCAGAAGTGTTCAGGAGATAACATTCATAGCGGTTTGCTACTTCCAACATAAGTTTAATATTATGGGAAGCCGCTGCATCGGCAATTTTACGCAGACTTACAATGCTTCGTTCTCTTGTCCCCTCTTTGTCAATACCTTCTGAAAAGTCTACCGGCCAGTATCCATACATCATACCTGCTAACTTATGTATGTTTGCCCTGTCCAGACATTCAAAGGTGCGCTTAAGGTAATCAATTCCTGCTTCTCTGACATTCGGATCTTTTGATGCAGTATCATATTTTTTAGTCAGCCCACTCCCGGCGGTCAGCCGGATTCCTTCTTCTTCAGCCGTGGATTTCAGATATTCCAGTTTTTCCGGTTCTAATGCGGCAAGATCAATTGCATTTAATTCCAGAACATCAAACCCTAATTCTTTACTTTTCTTGCATTTTCTGCACATTTCTTCGAATGTGTCGTTCCAATTTTTGGTCCAGTAGTTGGCATATATGCCAAATTTCATAAAAATCCCTCCTTTTACTTTCGGATTTTGTTTGATTTGCTTACATGATACTCCAACAATTTGGTAATGTCAATAAAAACAAAATAAAAAACAAAAATAACAAAAAATAACCAAATATCATCTTGACATAAACGAAGCAGTGCATTATTCTTAGATTAAGGACTGAAGGGAGAATGAAGATAAGATGATAGCAGCCGAAAGAAGACAATATATTATTGACGCATTGCATAGAGAAAATGTCGTTACCGTGTCACAACTGAGTAATGAATTGAGTGTTACAAGTGAAACTATTCGCCATGATCTGGAAAAATTAGCTGATGAAAATGTTTTATGGCGTGTACATGGAGGGGCTTACCTGCGTACAGAGACAAATGACAGGGAAGTTCCTGTGGATACCAGACAGTTGATGTCTGTGGAAGAAAAGAAATTAGTTTCAAAAGCGTGTATGGAATATATACAGGATGGCGATGTTCTGATGCTCGATAACAGTACGACGGTGTTTTACCTTGTTCAGGAGCTGCGGCGTTCTTCACTTCAGCTGACCGTAATTACAAATTCTCTGAATATTATAAAAGAGCTGTCGCAGTCTCCGGATCAATTTCATATTATTGTAATAGGCGGGGACTATTGTCCTCAATATAATGCTTTCGAAGTTTCTAGCCCTGATAAAGAATTATCTAGATATCATGCTAAAAAGGCGATTATAAGTTGTTCGGGAATCAGTTCTACGTGCGGGCTGACCGATTACAATGCATCAAATGCCGCGTATACAAGGGCGGTTTTGATGAATTCTGATCTTCGTATATTTGTATCAGATCACACTAAGGTTGAAAAGAATATGCTTCATGTAATTGGCGGACTTGAACTCTTGGATTATGTAGTAATAGATAAGGCGGTAGATAAAGTATTCTTAGGTGCCTTGAAAGAAAATAATATTCATTTTGTAAATGCAAAGAAACAATAGCTTCCTTGTAGCGACAGTATATTGGTTAAATTAGGCAAAGTATATTTGATATTTATAGTAGCTGCTAAAAATATAAAATTTTAAACGAGAGGAGAACAGTTCTATGAAATTTGGAATATGTTATTCATATTTCCAGCATAATTGGGATGGCGATTTTGATGTATATTGTAAAGCGATCCCTATGATAGCAGAATTGGGATTTGAGGTTTTGGAAGTGGGAACAACAGACCTGACTGCTATGACGGACATGCAGCTGCAAAAACTGCAAAGCTTAAGTGAAGAATATAAAGTTGCGCTGGTTGCGGGAGGCGGAATGGGTAAGCCGCATAATGTTGCATCTTCAGATGAGTCTGTCCGGGAAAATGGAGTAAGAAGGCTGAAAAGTTTTCTTCCTGTAATGCAAAAAGCAGGAGTTAGGAAACTGGCGGGGATTTACTATGGATACTGGATGTACGATTATTCAGAACCGGTTGATAAAAAATCTGCATGGGCACAAAGTGTAAAAAGTATGCGCGAGATGGCTGATGCAGCGGCAGATTATAATGTGTCCCTTAATCTTGAGGTGGTAACAAGATACGAACATTTTCTACTGAATACTGCTGAAGAAGCGGTGAGGTACGTGAAAGAGGTTGACAGGCCGAATGTAAAAATATTACTTGATACTTTTCACATGAATATTGAGGAGGATAGTCTGGACGGAGCAATTAGAACTGCCGGTTGTTATCTGGGGCACATGCATATAGGAGAGGCTAATCGCAGGCTGCCGGGAAAAGGACGACTGCCCTGGAGAGAAATTGCTCAGGCATTAAAGGATATTCATTATGAAGGGGATGTCAACATGGAGCCTTTTGTTTTAAATAACTGCCCTGTAGGTGATACGCTATATTTGTATCATGATTTGTCAGAAGGTGCAGATGACAGAAAACTGGCACAGGATGCGTCGGAATCATTAAAGTTTGTACGGTCTCTATTTTAATGTTTCTAATATTTGCGAAGTTGTTTTATTATGAATAGGTTCATATGATAGTTATGAATTGAAAAAATGATTATAAAAAATGGTACTGGAGCGTTAGTTCTGGCACCATTTTTTGATTCTCAAACAAAGCAAAAAAGAAGTATATGCGAATGTCGATTTTTATTGTATAATGTTTTTATTACTGAAGTTTAAAGGAGCCTGTGTAAATGTTTGATTTACTTGTAGTTATGAACGATATGATTGTGATCGTTTGTGACCTTCTTCTCTATACAATTATGTGTCCGTCAAGGGAGAACACCCGTGTGCCGGTGATGTTTAAATATATAGGCTGTGTACTGATTGTGGCGGCATATTACGGGGCTGTATATATCCTGAGATTACCGGCGGCGGTTTCGTCAACGGTCTGCATGACAGTGCCCAGTTTCCTATTGTTTTTGTATTATGCAAAATACAGGGACAGCCGGTTTGTGCTGACATTTTGTTTCATAGATACGATCTCCCTAATTGTTGCATTTATTGGCAGGCTGTTCGGCATTACTCTGAAGTATGGTGAAGTTTATGCGGTTATCATCATGCCGGTATTATTTGCAGTCATCCTCCGGTTTGCATTTAAATATGCGGATAAGTATAAAAAGCTTCTGGCGGAGGCTGATGCGGGGTGGGGGCTGATGGCATGCTCCACGGCGTTGATCTATTTTGCCATGATTTTCTTTGCCGGGTATCCAAAACCGATGGTTGAGAGGGTCGAGTATTTCCCGGTGTGGTTAGTTTTTGCAGTTGTTGTTATATCCTGCTATGTTGTTTTTATCCATTCTATATTTAAGACTCAGAAAATCAGTGATCAGAAAAAGCGGCTCGAGCGTGAGAAGGAAGTATATCAGCTGGCGTACAATGACGGGCTTACCGGGCTGCATAACAGGGCCTCATATATGGAAAAGGTTAACGAACTGGAACGGAACCGAAGTCAGTTCCGCCAGATCGGGTTTGTCGTGGTTGATATTAATTGTTTTAAACAGGTGAATGACACAATGGGACACCACATGGGAGATCAGATTCTTATTTTTGTGGCGGACGCGTTAAGGGTGGCATTTAAGGGATATGAAAAATATATATTCAGAATGGGCGGCGATGAATTTTTTATTATTCTTCCAAATGAAGAGGAAGAGGAGCTCAAGAACCGCATATCCGGATTCCGCCGGTATCTGGAAGAAGAAAAGAATGCGGCTGGTTTAAAAATAACGGCAGCGGTCGGTTATGAGATTATTTTGACAGAGGAGAAGGAATCGCTGGAACATGCCTTTGTTCTGGCTGACAGGAAGATGTATGAAGATAAAAGAAGCTTTCGTTTCTAAGCAGCATGAGGAAGAAAGAGAAGGTTATAAACAAGAGGAATCTCCGGATGTACAGTCAGTAATGGCTGTGACCGGGGATTTTTTTTATTTCATAGAAAGTACTCCTATGAAATAAAAAGCCCTCCCGGCGGGATGCGCACTGCGGCATACGATGTAGTTGTCGCGATGCGACCGCCGCAGGCGCGAGTTTCGCAAGCGAAACTCCATTTTGAAGGCAGTACCGTTAAAAATTCATTTGAAATTCATATGGTTCTGTTATAATAAATGAAACAACAGGAGGAGTACCATATGGGAAAGAGGATTTTATTTTTAGAGGATGAGCCGGTCATTCAGGATGTTCTGGCTGAATATATGAAGATGCAGGGATATGATGTGTATTCAGCGGCAGACGGGGAGGAAGCAGTGAAGGCTCTTACGGAAGATATATTTGATATGGCAGTTCTGGATATTATGGTTCCGAAAATCAGCGGTCTGGAAGTTCTGGATTTCATAAGGGACAAATATCCTGATATGGCTGTGATTATGCTGACAGCTCTCGGGGATGAACAGACACAGGTACGGGCGTTCAATGCGTATGCGGATGACTATGTGATCAAGCCGGTATCGCCGATTATCCTGTTGAAGCGCATGGAAACAATTTTCAGACGGGTGAAGCCTTCTGCCCGGACGGTGCGGGAGGGGTTATTCATCGATAAAGGTGCATATCAGGCCTGTTACAATGGGGAACCATTGGAATTGACGCTGAGTGAGTTTCTTTTGCTGGAGACCCTATATGATGAGCCGCGCAGAGTTTTTACAAGGGAGCAGCTGATCCTGCATATTTTTAATGAAGATTACATCGGGAACGACAGGATTATCGATGCACATGTGAAGAACCTGAGGAAAAAACTGCCCCAGAACTTTATCAAGACCGTAATTGGGGTCGGGTACCAATTTAAACAGGAGGTGTAGCATATGAAGCTGTCAAAAAAGACATTTCTATACAGCATTGGGATTTCGGCGCTTCTTGTCAGCCTGATTGTCATTTATTTCGTAACGATGCTGCCGTCCCTGTATGTGGATTATATGAAGAAGCAGAACCTGAAGTCTGTGGTAGAAGTCGAGAAGGGATACATGAAGAATCACAGCTATAAGGGGCTTAAGGTTCAAAACCCGACGGGGGCGGCTACGCTGGAGATCCCACTTGAGGGGGACGAAATATACTTGGCCGGAAAGGCCTTTAAATTTACGGTGACTGTGCAGGACGAGCAGCTCAAAAAACTTCTGGGGCAGGTCCGTAACTGTTTCGGGAATATGAAAGATGTAGAAAAAGAGGACTTCGAGGCGATCGACTGGGAACTTTTGAAAAAAGGGTTCCAGAAGAGTGCCTTGCTGAATGAAACTGCACCGGTTGATGTGGAAGTACAGATTGATAAGGACACAGAAGTGTTCAAAGCGGACGACTCTGTTAAAATGCATATTATGGATAAAGATATTGTTGTTTTTGAAGGGGGAGCTTCGGATGAAGATAATCAGTATACGACTTATATTGCAATAGGCAGGAGCGGAAGTTCGCTCATTTTTTCCTTTCTGCCGGTGATGACTCCGCAGATGAAAGAAATTAAGCCGATTGTTATGGGGAGTATTCCGATGATAGCAGCGGTTTTGTTTTTGATTGTCATGCTTTGTTCCCAGTTCTTTTCCAGAAAGATTGTTAATCCGGTGGTCAGCCTTGCCCATTATGCAGAAGAAGTTAAGAACGCCGGGAGTCTGGAGGTGGAACCGTTCAAAATTACGGCGCGTGATGAGATTGGGGAGCTTGGCCGGACCCTGAACGAGCTATATGCAAAACTGAAAGAGAATTACGATGAGCTGGAAGAAAAGAATGAACGGCTGAAAAAAGAAAATAAGCGTCAGGAAGTCTTTTTAAGGGCATCTTCGCACCAGCTAAAAACACCGGTCACTGCGGCACTCCTGCTTGTGGACGGTATGATACAGGAGGTGGGTAAATATAAAGATACGAAGACTTATCTCCCTCAGGTGAAGGAACAACTGCAGTCGATGAGGAAAATCGTGGAGGATATTTTATATCTGAACCATTGTACGGAAAACCTTCATATAGAATCCGTGGATGTAGATGTTCTTCTAATGGAAGTGATGGGGGCTTACCGTATTCAGGCAGAGATGAAGAAGCTTCGTTTTGAGAAGGGTGGGACAACCCGGACTGTGCCAAGCGACAGGGAGCTTCTAAAGAAAATACTGGATAATCTGTTTTCCAATGCAGTAGCAAATACACCGGAAAATGGGCAGATACTTGTGGAGTCAGAGGCAGGTTCGGTGAGTATTGTGAATCAGGGGGCACACATAGATGAGACCCTGTTGCCGCACCTTTATGAACCTTTTGTGAGCGGCAGCGGGAAAGAACGGGGAAAGGGGCTTGGACTGTATGTCAGTGCATATTACAGTGAAGTACTCGGCTGTAAACTGACCGTGGAAAATGTATCCGGCGGGGTAAGGGCAAAATTGAATTTCACATTCAAAGAAGACGCACAGTATCTTCATACAGACTTCATATGAAAGCGGTAAACTAAAGTTATCAAAAGGAGAGGAGAAAAGAAATGCTGGTGACAATTAAAAACCTGCAGGTATATTATGGCAGACAGCTGGCCCTTGAAATTGACCGTCCGCTTGAGATTAACAAAGGTGAGCGAATAGGCATCATCGGTTCCAATGGGGCGGGGAAATCTACATTTGTAAAGACCATGCTTGGCCTGACATCTTACAAAGGGAGGATTCAGACGGAGCTGAAGCCGGAACAGATGGCAGCCCATTTGCAGTTTAACGATTATGTATCCACCATGTCTGTGCGGCATGTTCTGGAAACACTGCTTGATACAAGTATCAGTAAAAACAGCCGTCTTCAGGAACTGATCACATATTTTGAATTTGAAGAGTGTCTAAAGAAACATTATAAATCCCTATCCGGAGGACAGAAGCAGCGGCTTACGATTATTATGGTCATGATGCAGGATGCACCGCTTACTTTTTATGATGAGGTGACTTCGGGTCTGGATTTCGAAACGAGACAGCGGCTGATGGAAAGGCTGCTGAAGTGGTATGAGGGAAAGAGTAATACACTCTGTATCGTATCTCATTATTATGAGGAACTGGAGCTTCTGGCAAATAAGCTGCTGATTCTGGATCAGGGGAAAGTGATTGATTATGGGGAAAAAGAAACTCTGTTCCGTAAATACTGTGGTAATTCCATCATCACTCTGGATGCAGGGGAAGAGCATGGGCGCCTGACAGAACCATACAGGAAATTGGAAGCACCTTCCCATCTGATTGCACTTGCATGCAGGGGAAAGACAGAGGAGGAAGATATTGCAAAACTGCTTATACGGAATAATGTTAACTTCAAACGAAGCAGCAGTGATATTGAGATTATGTCAATCAATGCGAAGAAAGCGTATTATCAGGGGTGCGGAAACGGAGGGGTGGACCATGACTAAAAAAAGATGCGGCAGAAGGCTGATTATGTATGAGATACGGAATGTGCTGGGGAATCCTTTTGTATATATGTTCGGAATCTTTTTCCCCATTCTGATGCTTTTTATTATCACAAAAGCGGTACAGGCAGATGTCCCGGAGAGTATGATCCCACAGGCGAATACGGCAGTGTTTATCACTATGAGCCTGATCATTCCGATGGCAGTCGTATTGCTTGGATATTCCTCGAATTATTCGCAGGAACTGGAGAAGGAGATACCGCTGCGGATGCAGTTGTTTGGATTTTCACCGAATACGACGCTCCTGGCAAAGATTATCGCACAGTTTGCAGTGATGAGCATCGGACTTGTGCTGTATACGATTGTAGCTTACAGTACCCTTGAAATGGAGATACCAAGGCCGGGCGCAGCTCTGTGCCTGATCATCAGCCTGCTGCTGTTAAGTGGGATCTTTTTTGCGCTGGCCCACGGAGTTGCCACGATCCTGAAGAAGTTCGGCCCCACGTATGCGATTATGATGGCGGTTTACTTTGGGGTGATGGTACTGTGCGGGATGATGGGGGTTCAGGTAGAGGACCTGCCTGAGGCAGCACAAAAGGTGGCAGCGCTTTTCCCGATGAGCTATATCACCAGCGACTTCGCGGGCTTCTGGACAGAGGGGAGCTACAACTTTACACCTCTGATACAGTCATTTCTGTTCTTTGGGGCTGTGTCCGGGATCATACTTCTGATAGCACTGCGCAGGGAACGAAGAGAAGTCACTGAAAAAAGGATGTAAAATTCTAAAGTGGAATAGGATGTCATATATATAGAATGATATGGAACAAACGGAGCATGGCATGGAAACTATTTCGCAGATTATGAAATCAATTTATGAGTACCTCTGGGGGATGCCGATGCTGGTTGTCCTGTTGGGTACTCATTTATATTTTACATTCCGCCTTGGGTTTATCCAGAGGAAGATACCGACGGGAATCCGTTTGAGTTTTTCCAAAAGTGAAGAAAGCAATGAGGGGATTTCTCCGTTTTCCGCACTGGCTACAGCACTGGCGGCAACCATCGGGACGGGAAATATTATCGGAATCTCTGCGGCAATCGCGATAGGCGGGCCGGGGGCCGTGTTCTGGTGCTGGGTGACCGGCGTGTTCGGGATTGCAACCTGTTACGCGGAATGTTTTTTGTCGGTGAAATACCGGGTACAGAAACCAGATGGTTCATACAGCGGGGGACCGATGTACGTTATGGAACATGTTCTGCACCAGAAAAGTGCGGCAGTCATATTTGCAGTGAGTACAATACTGGCATCTCTGGGGATGGGAAGCAGCGTCCAGTCACATTCTATTTGTGCGGCAGTCACATCAAACTACGAGGTTTCCCCTCGCATCGTGGGGATCATTGCAGCCTTGCTGGCAGGAATAGTCATACTGGGAGGGGCGAAGCAGGTCTCAAAGGTGTGTACATATCTGGTGCCTTTTATGAGCATTTTTTATCTGGGGGGATGTTTGCTGCTTTTATGGATAAACCGTGCGTATCTTGGTGAAACACTGGCGGTGATTATTGGATCAGCTTTTTCATCAAGATCTGTTGCCGGCGGGATTACAGGAACCGCCGTAATGATCGGTATGCGAACTGGGATTTCAAAGGGATTATTTACAAACGAGGCAGGACTGGGCTCGATTCCGATGGCTGCGGCTGCATCCAGAACAAGTTCGCCTGTAAAACAGGGGATTATCTCTATGACAGGGCCTTTCTGGGATACAGTTGTCATGTGTGCGATCACGGGAATTGCAATTGTCAGCAGCATGATAAAAGCTCCGGCAGTCTATGCAGGAGCGGGTGATGATGAACTGTGTTTTCTTGCTTTCGCGGGACTGCCCGCAGACGGCAGCATGATGCTGTCCGTCTCCCTTGTACTGTTTGCATTTGCAACGATCATTGGGTGGAGCTATTACGGGGAATGTGCGGTCCGCTATCTATGGGGAAGCAGAAGGCTTTTTACCTACAGGGTCGTCTACATAGCAGCCGTGTATTTCGGCGCCGTGATGTCGCTGGATCTGGTCTGGACTGTCTCGGACCTGTTCAATTCCTTTATGGCAATACCGAATATACTGTGTATCTGGATGCTCAGAAAAGTAGTAATTCATGAGACACGTGCCGGGGCTAAAAAGTCATTCATGAAAACCTAGAAAAATATTCTTCCGCCTTTTCCCTTGTAAGGGAAAAGCGGTTTTGCAGCTTCATAAGAATCTTTTCTTTGTCATAGCCTTCCTCGCGGTAATCAAGGATAAATGCTTTAATGCCTTGCTCAATGCCTTGTTCGATACCCTGCTCGACACCCCGTTCGACACCCTGCGCAATCCCCTGCTTGATGCCCTGTTCGATTCCTTTTTCAATACCGGTTTTAATCCCCTCTTTAACACCATCCTGATATAAATCGTCTAATGCTTTACACATATCAATCCCTCCTGATTTTTGCTTAGCTTCGGGTAATTGCTGCCCTGATCCGAGCAGTACCCGTATTGCGTTATATGAATCTTCATCGATACTGCCGAAGTATTTCTTGTTAGTCTGCATATATTCCTGCAGCCCTTCTTTACTTTTTCTATATTCTAACATGCCGAATACCAGCTGTAAATCCGTCTGAAAACATAAATCATGATTCAACCGCCTTGGATCAATCAAATTTATCCGGTAGTTGGGAATATATTTTTTCAATAGTTCATATTCCTTTGCGTTAAGACCTAACAGTCCATGCAGGTCCTGTGTTCCATCCCATTCTTTTTCGCCATAGTAAAAGACAACAGTGATAACGGGGGTGAGCTGGTCACTTTTCTTGAGGCCGGACAAAAATTCAGAGGAATTTTCCAATTCCTTGTTTTCTCTCCTGATTTTTCTAATCTGGCTGAGTTGTTCAGTATAGTTCAATGCATCATACAGCATTCCCCGGACAGGAATGGCATAGTGGATTTCATCCTGGTTTTCACATGCAAGTACCACGATCCTTGTTCCGTCTTCTGCCATCATCATGATGTCACGGTATCTTTGAATACTGATATCTTCGCCGTTCGGTTTCCGTAAGATAAGGGTTTGTTCCGGGCTGCTTTCCTTTAAATGATTCGGCAGGAATACCTGTTTTCCCTGAAACAGGGAGCCATTGATTAAATCTGCAAACCGGTGCTTATCGGAGAGCCAGCGTTTCATATAAATATCATTTTTTCCCATATGTAATTTTCTCCTTGTCTACTGTTTATGTATATTTCAAAATGAAGTGATTGCTCCGAAGACAAGTTTATACTTTCAATAGACATCACCAGCCTTTATTGTTTGAATTTTTAAATGATTGTTGTTTGTCCGATGTTGAAACATGGATTGTTGGAATGATTCTTTCTTTAAGAAGGAAACCTTTGAAAATGGGGAATTCCCCTTTGATTAGATTCTAAGAATGTATGAAATACACCAGATCTTTTCAAGTACATATACTCTATCATAGATTACTGCTTGAAGCCATAAAATTTGTATGAATTTTGTGCCAAAATTTTGTGAAGTGCTGAGCCATATGATGCTGGGGGCAAAAACTGATTTGCCCCCAAAAAAGTTTCCGGCTCAATGCCGGCTTGATCCTGTAAAATTATCTTGATTTTACGGCTGGGACAGCGAGTCTGGCACCTGTGGCAGCCTCGGCTCCGAGATTGAAACTCGGGGCAATGTCATAGGCGAACCGATAGCCGTAGACCTCGGGTTTGTATTTTTCTACCGCAGCATAGGTACTTTCGATTGCGGCGCAGAAATCGTTCTCATCTTCATAGGGCTCGCTCTGGAAATAGAGCATGGTACATTCCTGTAATTCTACGGTCAGATACCCTTCAGGCAGCGGCTTGTCGAATGTGAGTGGGACTTCTATCCCTGCGGCAGTCTTTGAGCAGCCTTCGGGGACTGCAAAATCTGGCAGTTCGACCAGTGCAGCAGGTTCGAATCTTTCCGGGATGCTGTTCAGCAGGCCCTCCCATTCACAGCCCATTTCTTCACAGTAGGAAAAATAATCTTCCGCCTTTACAGAGGGGAGGTAGATGAGCTTTCTTTTTGGCCTTTCTTTGGCTGTTACCATACATAAACTGATTTCCTGATTCATTTTTATTTCCTCCTTGCGTTTTTCATAGTCCAGCAGGGCATAGTAATGTTCAACCGGGTACTGTGTAAACAGAGGGACAGGGATCTGGGTACGCCTGTACTTCGAAGGGGTTACGTGGAACTTCTTATGAAAAGAACGGGTGAATCCTTCGTGTGTCTGAAAGTGGCTGTTGAGCGCAATCTCAAGGATACTGGTATCACTTTCTGATAGTTCTTTTACACTTTGTGTCAGACAAACAGAGTGAATATAATCTTTCAGCGACATATCCAGATGATATCTGAAGAGTCTGTCCGCATGGCGCCGGGAGTAACCGGAGGCCTCACATACCTTTTCGAGACTGAAATCTTCATCCCCAAAGTGGGTGGCGATATACTCCTGCATCGTCTGGACTGCTTTCAGGGATGTGTTTTTTGTATACTGATTCTCTGCTTTATCTCTGTTCATTTACTGCACCTGCTTTGCTGTTTAGTATAGGGGAGGACGAAATGTATTTCTTGACATTTCTGGACAAGTGTAGAGGTAACGTTATGTCTATTATACATGTTTTTGATTCAGATTTACACTGGAAATTGTGTGTGTTAATATAGATAATAAGGACAGGGAGGAAGATAACAATGGGTTTGACACATTTTGATGAAAATGGAAAAGCGTTCATGGTCGATGTAACGGAAAAGCATGAGACGGTCCGCGAGGCAGTGGCGACAGGGAAGATTATTGTGAACAGAGAGGTTTATGAAGCAATCTGTGCCGGCACAGTCGGAAAGGGAGATGTTCTATCCGTGGCCACGACGGCGGGAATCATGGGTGTGAAGAGGACTTCGGACTTGATCCCGATGTGCCATATCCTGCCGATCACAAACTGTAAGGTGACTTTTGAGATGCTGCCGGAGGAATATGCGGTACAGTGTTACTGCACGGTGAAGGTAACAGGAAAGACCGGGGTGGAGATGGAAGCACTTACGGGTGTCAGTACTGCGCTGCTGACTATTTATGATATGTGTAAGGCACTGGACAAGTCTATGGAGATTCAGGAAATTTATTTGTGCCGGAAGACTGGCGGAAAGAGTGGTGAATATTATCATGAAAAGAAAGTGGAAGACAGCAGTCATAACGCTGAGTGATAAAGGATATGCAGGCGAGCGGGAGGACAAAAGTGGTCCGCTGATCCGGGAGATGATAGAGCATGAAGGGTATGAAACAGCTGAGATGCTCCTCCTTCCGGACGACCAGAAAATGTTGGAAGAAAAACTGATTGAACTATGTGATGAAAAGAAGATGGATCTGATCCTGACAACAGGCGGGACAGGGTTTTCCCCCAGAGACTGCACGCCAGAGGCTACACTTGCGGTGGCGTCGAAGAATGCACCGGGGATTGCGGAGGCGATGCGCTATGCCTCCCTTCAGATTACACCAAGAGCGATGCTGAGCCGGGGGGCATCCGTGATCCGGGGAGAGACTTTGATTGTAAACCTTCCCGGGAGTCCAAAGGCTGTAAAGGAAAATCTGGAATGTATCCTTTCATCCCTGCCCCACGGGTTAGAAATCATGAAGGGTATGACAGGAGAGTGCGGAAGCAAAGTGAAGAACCCCGGATTGTAAAGTCCGTGGAAATCGAGTATAATAGGGACAGGGTGATTTTACGGCAGAAGGAGATGTGATGTTAGACCAGTATGGAAGAAAAATAGAATATCTGCGCATTTCCGTGACGGACAGGTGTAACCTGCGCTGCGTTTACTGCATGCCAGAGGAAGGTGTCGAACAGGTGAGTCACAGCGAGATTCTTTCGTTCGATGAAATGACACGTATCTGCCGGATTTGTGCAAAACTCGGCATTACAAGGGTCAAGCTGACAGGCGGTGAACCTCTTGTGAGGAAGGGGCTTGGCAGCCTTCTGCGTTCTATAAGGGAAATAGAAGGCATAGAACAGGTAACGCTGACCACAAATGGTGTGCTGCTTGCAGAGCAGATAGAAGAGCTTGCAGCCGCGGGACTGGATGCGGTGAATGTCAGTCTGGATACGCTGGATCGCGCACAGTATATGAAACTCACACGCAGAGATGAGCTGGAGGCGGCGCTGAGAGGTCTGGAAGCAGCACTTCAGTATCCGGATATCCGGGTCAAGGTGAATTGTGTTGCACTGCACGGAGAGAACGAGTCGCAGTGGGTGCCCCTTGCCAATATGGCAAAAGAAAGACCGATCGATGTACGTTTTATCGAGATGATGCCGATCGGACTGGGGAAAGAGTATCCATTCAGCAGTCAGGAGCTAGTATATGAAGCGTTAAAGGCGGCTTTCGGCGAAGCACAGTTTTTAACGGGTAATTTTGGGAATGGACCTGCCATTTATGCAAGGTTTCCCGGGTTTACCGGGAAGACTGGATTTATTAGTGCAGTTTCCCACAAGTTCTGCGAAAGCTGCAACAGAGTCCGGCTGACAGCAGAAGGATTTTTAAAGCCATGCCTTCAATATTCCACAGGAGTAGATCTAAGGGCGATGCTTAGAAATGAGGCCGGGGAGAAGGAACTGGAAGAGATGATACAAAAAGTCATATTTGAAAAGCCGCGCAGCCATCAGTTTCAAATGGAGGGCAGCTCGAAACAGGAAGATCTGGAGCAGAAACAGATGTCCAGTATTGGCGGCTGAAGCGGACAAAAGGGAGGATATGAATGGGAAAGGTGATGGCAGTCTGCACAAGCCCTGCAAAGGGAACGCAGAAAACAAATGTGGGTGAAGCACTTTTTATAGAAGATTTTGGTCTGGAAGGGGACGCCCACGCAGGTAAATGGCACAGGCAGGTCAGCCTGCTGTCGCATGATAAGATAGAAGAGTTCCGAAAGAGGGGCGCAGAGGTGGCGGATGGTGCTTTTGGGGAAAATCTGGTCGTGGAAGGGTTTGATTTCAGAAATCTGCCCGTGGGCACCAGGTTTCGCTGCAATGATGTGATTCTGGAGATGACACAGATTGGAAAGGAATGCCACCACGGCTGTGAGATTTTTCAGAAAATGGGAGAATGTATTATGCCCAGAGAGGGTGTGTTTGCTAAAGTAATAAAGGGAGGGCGGATCCGCACGGGAGATGTTATGGAAATTATGAAATAGCAGGAGAATCACAGCTGATAAGGAGATTCGCAGTGCAATAAGGGTACGTTTACAATGCCCTCATTGCACTGCGATTTCTTCTGTCAATTGATGCTTATACGCATTTCTTTGAAAACTAAAATAAAACAGAAGAAACTAAAATATTTTATATTGTAATAAATAATTTCTTGCGATAAGCGAATAGGAAAAATAAGAGGGGGCAAGGCAGTGTGTACCTCTTGGAAAATATGGGGATTTTTAGGATGACACAAGATAGGAAATTAAGGATGAAGGGCTGCCTGTATGCATTTCTTGCAGGTGTACTGTGGGGAGTAACAAGTCCGGCGGCACAGTTTCTGTTCGAGAAGAAAGGAATTGTATCGGAATGGCTGGTGCCGTACCGGCTTATATCGGCAGGAATCCTGCTGCTAATTTACGCTAAAATAAAGAAACAGGATATTGTCAGTGTGTGGAAGGATAAAAATGACGGGATCAGGCTGGTCCTGTTTGGAATACTTGGGATGATGGGAATGCAGTTTACCTTTTTCTCGGCAGTACAGGAAATGAATGCAGGAACGGCAACCATTTTCCAGTATCTGAACCCGGCTATTCTGATCTTGTTTTTTGCAGTCGTACATAAAATTATGCCGAGCGTAAAGGAGATGCTGGCTGTCTGTGCAGCGGTTGCAGGCATCGCGGTGGTTGCTACCCACGGTGATTTTTCTACGTTGACGATTTCTGGAAAGGGTCTGTTTCTGGGAATGCTTGTAGCTGTCACAACCTGTTTTTACGGTGTCCTGCCAGCGCCTCTCCTGAAGCGCTATTCTGCGGAAACGGTCAGCGCATGGGGGATGATATGCGGCGGAACCCTGCTTATGGCAGTAGTGAGGCCGTGGCGGATACCGGCAGTGATTGACTGGCAGGTTATAGCGGCATTTCTGATGATAATTACAGTGGGAACAATCCTTCCTTTCTGTTTTTACCTGTCCTCGGTGAAATATACTGGTTCTGTGTATGCCGGCCTCTTTTCGAGTGTAGAGCCTGTTGCAGCTACTGTGGTTGCGGCTGCGGCTCTTGGGACAACGTTTATGAAAATGGACCTTCTCGGGTTTGCACTGGTACTTTCCACTTTATTTATACTGGCAATCCCGGAGAAAGTGCGGTAAAATCATAGGAAAGCGGTGCTGTATCAATTCCGGTGCTTAATGCATGGGAGTGAAAAAAATCTTGCATGTAATATAGAAAAGAGATATAGTTTACGTTGGATTGCTTAAAAGCGGTTACAGGTTTTATTTACTTTAAGGAGCATGAAGATGGAAAATACAGCAAAGAAAAAGTCGTTGATGAAAGATATGACGCAGGGGAGTCCTATGAAACTGATTCTGGAATTTACCCTGCCTATGATATTTGGATTTTTGTTTCAGCAGTTTTATAACATGGCAGATACCATGATTGTAGGAAGATTTCTGGGAGTACATGCGCTGGCATCGGTCGGTGCAACAGGGTCTGTCAATTTTTGCGTGATCGGGTTTTGCATGGGAGTGTGTAATGGCTTTGCGATTCCCGTTGCACAGAAATTCGGGGCAAAGGATGAAAAGAGGCTGCGCGCCTTTGTCGGGAACAGCGCATTGCTTGCGGCTATATTTGCACTGGTTATGACGGTGCTGACAGTTATTTTGTGCCGCCCCATACTTGAATTCATGAATACCCCATCCGACATTGTTGACGGGGCATACAATTATATTGTAGTAATATTTGCAGGGATCCCGGCTACCTTCCTATATAATCTGCTGGCGGGATATATCCGTTCACTCGGCGATGCCAGGACACCGGTCGTGTTCCTGACGATTTCTTCTCTGTTAAACATTCTGCTGGATATCCTGCTGATTGTTGTTTTTAAGATGGGGGTTGCCGGTGCGGCATGGGCGACTGTAATATCACAGGCAGTATCCGGCGTTTTATGCCTTTTTTATGTGATTAAACACTTTCCGATACTTCGTCTTAAGAAAGAGGATATAAGGCTCAGGAAACAGTACGTAGTGCCATTATGCAAGATTGGGATTCCTATGGGATTGCAGTTCTCCATTACTGCCATCGGAAGTGTCATCCTGCAGATCGCGGTCAATTCACTTGGCTCTATGGCTGTGGCGGCTGTAACCGCGGGGTCTAAGATACAGATGCTGCTGGCGTGCCCATTTGATGCGATGGGATCTACGATGGCAACCTATGGCGGCCAGAACGTAGGTGCAAAGAAGCTGGACAGAATCGGCAGGGGACTGAAAAGCTGTGTAATTATCGGTGCTGTTTATTCAGCTGTTGCTTTAGGGATTACCCTGTTGTGGGGAAAAAATATAGCATCTTTGTTTATCAGCGGAAGTGAAACAGAACTTCTGGAACAGGTTAATCTGTACCTGATCGGTTCTGTCGCGTTTTACATCCTGCTGGCATTGGTGAATATCGTACGTCTTCTGATTCAGGGGATGGGATACAGCGGCTTTGCAATCCTCGCGGGAGTATGTGAGATGGCGGCAAGGTCATTTGTCGGCTTTGTCCTCGTTCCTGCATTCGGATATAAAGCGGTCTGCCTTGGAAACGGACTGGCATGGATTGCCGCGGATTTGTTTCTGATACCGGCATATTTTCATGTGATAAAGAAATTGAAAAAAATATTTCAGGAGGATAAAAAATAATGAGATGGAATAAATTCAGATTAAAGACAACAACAGAGGCGGAAGACATTGTCAGCAGTATGCTGATGGACCTGGGGATCGAAGGCGTGGAGATTGAGGATAAAATACCTCTGACAGCGGCAGACAAGGAGCAGATGTTCGTAGACATCCTGCCGGTAACGGAGATGGATGACGGTGTGGCTTATTTAAGCTTCTATCTGGATGAAGGGGAAGAGACAGAAGAAATCCTGAAGAATGTCAGGGCGGAGCTGAAAGACATGGCCTCCTATGTAAATGTGGGGGAATGTACGATTGAAGAGTCCCAGACAGAAGATCTGGACTGGGTAAACAACTGGAAACAGTTTTTCCACCAGTTTTATGTGGATGATATCCTGATTATCCCGTCATGGGAAGATGTAAAACCGGAAGATGAGGACAAGATGGTCGTTCATATTGACCCGGGAACTGCATTTGGAACCGGAATGCATGAAACGACGCAGCTCTGTATCCGCCAGCTCAAGAAGTATGTGACGGACGGGGCAAGGATTCTGGATGTCGGATGTGGGAGTGGAATATTAGGGATGCTGGCGCTGAAATTTGGTGCCGCTTATGCTGTCGGAACAGACCTTGACCCATGTGCAATCGAGGCAACCCATGAGAACATGGAAGTGAACGGTATCCGTCCTGACCAGTATGAAGTCATGATCGGCAATATTATAGACGACAAAGAGGTACAGGATAAAGTCGGTTACGGGAAATACGACATCGTTGCCGCAAACATTCTTGCAGATGTACTGACAGTTCTGACGCCTGTCATTGTGAACCAGATGAAAAAGGGCGGTATCTACATTACTAGCGGAATCATTGACGATAAAGAAGAGACCGTAGTGGAAGCTGTCAAAAAGGCTGGCCTGGAAGTTCTGGAAGTCACATACCAGGGCGAATGGGTATCTGTGACAGCGCGTAAGAATTAGAGGGGGCTTTCGATATGCATCATTTTTTTACAGAACCATCCCAGATCAGGGATCCGCATATCTTTATCACCGGACCGGATGTGAACCATATGAAAAATGTTCTTCGGATTATGCCCGGAGAAAGGGTAGGAATCAGTGACGGACAGGGGACTGACTATATCTGTGAGGTAGACAGGCTGGAAGAAACGGAAGTGGTTCTGAACATCCTTTCTTCCGAAAAGAGCTATTCGGAGCTTGCATCCAGAATCTATCTGTTTCAGGGGCTCCCGAAGGGGGATAAGATGGAACTGATCATCCAGAAAGCAGTCGAACTCGGAGTCTTCGAGATCGTACCGGTAGCGACACGGCGTGCGGTGGTTAAGCTGGACGAAAAGAAGGCAAAGAAAAAGACGGAACGCTGGAACGCGATTGCACTCGGTGCAGCGAAACAGTCGGGACGCAGCCTGATTCCTGAGGTGAAGCCGGTCATGCGTTTTGCAGAGGCACTGGAATATGCAAAAGAACTGGATGTGCTCCTGATCCCTTATGAGATGGCGGAGGGGATGGAAAAAACGAAAGAGATTATCTCCGCAGTCAGACAGGGGCAGAGCGTCGGCGTTTTCATTGGGCCGGAGGGCGGCTTTGATGAGGAAGAAGTCGAAAAGGCAGCGGCAGAAGGTGCACAGCCTGTCACACTGGGCAGGCGCATCCTGCGGACGGAGACGGCCGGACTGACAGTACTTTCAATACTAATGTATCATTTAGAACAATGACGGTTCCAGACGCATAATGTATTAATAAGAAATAGTAAAGGAAGAATATCATGGAAGTTTATTTGGATAATTCAGCAACGACCAGGTGTTACCCGGAAGTTGGGGATTTGGTTTATAAAGTGATGTGTCAGGACTACGGCAATCCGTCCTCCATGCACAGAAAAGGCGTGGATGCGGAGCACTATGTCAAGGAATCGAAAGACAGACTGGCAAAAATACTGAAGGTAAACCAGAAGGAGATTTTTTTCACTTCAGGCGGGACGGAAAGTGATAATCTTGCCCTGATCGGAAGTGCGAGGGCGAATAAAAGAGCGGGAAACCATCTGATCACGTCATCGATTGAACATCCGGCCATCCTGAATACAATGAGATATCTGGAGGAGGAAGAGGGATTTACGGTCACTTATCTTCCGGTAGATGCAAACGGAAGGGTGAAGTTAGAGGCGCTGAAAGAAGCGCTTTGCCCGGAAACAATCCTTGTCTCCATCATGTATGTAAATAATGAGATGGGCGCTGTACAGCCGATCGATGAAGCGGTGCAGATCGTCAAGAAATACAATCCATCCATACTGTTCCATTCAGATGCGGTTCAGGGCTTCGGAAAATACCATATTTATCCGAAACGTCAGGGTATCGATATGCTGACGGCCAGCGGGCATAAGATTCACGGCCCGAAGGGAATCGGTTTTATTTATATCAATGAAAAAGTAAAGATAAAACCCATTGTGTTCGGCGGGGAACAGCAGAAGAATATCCGTTCCGGCACGGAAAACGTTCCGGGAATCGCGGGACTGGGGCTTGCGTCCAAGATGATTTATCAGGATCTGGATATGAAGGTGGCTCTGATGCGTGAATTAAAGTCGTATTTTTTAGAGGGGCTTGGCCGGATTGAAGACTCTACCGTGCACGGACTGACAGATGATAGCAGCGCGCCACATATTATCAGCGTGGGAATCGCGGGAATCCGCAGTGAGGTACTTCTCCATGCACTGGAGGATAAAGGGATTTATGTATCTTCCGGGTCGGCATGCTCCTCCAACCATCCGGCGGTCAGCGGTGTCCTGAAAGGAATCGGGGCGCCGAAACAATTTCTGGATGCGACGGTAAGATTCAGTATGTCAGAGTTTACCACGAAGGAAGAAATTGACTATACGCTTGATACGTTATATAATTGTGTTCCAATGCTAAGAAAATATACGAGACGTTAACAAGTAACCGGTACACCGTACGGCAGGTGGATGCACATTAGCAATTTTACTGTTTTACGGTGTACCGGCCATATGAAGTAGTCCCGGGCAGGACCGGGACATGCAGACAAAGGAGAGGAATATGAGATTTCATTCATTTTTGATTAAGTACGGGGAAATCGGTATCAAGGGAAAGAACAGGTACCTGTTTGAAGATGCACTTGTCCGCCAGATCCGTTTCGCGCTGAAAGGCGTGGACGGTGACTTCCATGTGCACAAAGCACAGGGCCGGGTATATGTGGACTGTGAGGGAGACTACGATTACGAGGAAACCGTAGAAGGATTGAAGAGAGTTTTCGGTATCGTGGGGATCTGCCCGGTTGTCCGTGTAGAGGACCGCGGATTTGAGCAGTTGTCTCAGGACGTCCTTGATTATATGAAAGAGATGTACCCGGAAGGGAACCAGACGTTTAAGGTTGAGGCAAGAAGGAGCAGGAAGCAGTATCCGAAGACCTCTATGGAGATCAACTGTGATCTGGGAGGTGTGATTCTGGATGCATTTCCAGAGATGAAGGTGGACGTGCACAATCCTGAGATCCGGCTGAATGTGGAAGTCAGGGAAGAGATTTACTTATATTCAGAGATTATACCGGGACCAGGGGGAATGCCGGTAGGTACGAATGGGAATGCCATGCTGCTTTTGTCAGGAGGGATCGACAGTCCTGTTGCCGGTTATATGATTTCAAAGCGCGGGGTAGGCCTTCAGGCGACATACTTCCATGCACCGCCGTACACAAGTGAGCGTGCAAAGGAAAAAGTCTTGGATCTGGCGAAGCTGGTATCCAGATATGCGGGGCCAATCCAGCTCCATGTTGTGAACTTTACCGATATCCAGCTTTATATATATGAAAAATGCCCGCATGAAGAACTGACAATCATCATGCGCCGCTACATGATGAAGATCGCCGAGCATTTTGCTAAGGAAAACGGATGTCTCGGCCTGATTACGGGAGAAAGTATCGGACAGGTTGCCAGCCAGACCATGCAGAGCCTTGCGGCTACAAATGCAGTATGTACACTGCCTGTGTACAGGCCGCTGATTGGGTTTGACAAAAGGGAGATCGTGGAAATCGCGGAGAAGATAGATACATTTGAGACATCAATCCAGCCGTTTGAAGACTGCTGTACCATTTTCGTTGCAAAGCATCCGGTGACAAAACCGAATCTGGAGAGGATTGAGAAGTCAGAGAGAAATCTGGAAGAGAAGATTGATGAATTGATGAAGACGGCAATAGAGACAACAGAGGTTATTACAGTTAAGCCTTAAGATAAAGGACAAATGAAAAAGGGCTGCCTCCTTTGAGACAGCTCTTTCTAGCTTTTTCTTGTAAATGTATTACTATTTGATAATGTATGGATCCAGGGCGCTCAGAATATCATCTGCATTTCCCTCGGCATGGATGTTCAGCTCGATTGGCTTAGATAAGTCCAGGCTGAAAATTCCCATGATTGATTTGGCATCTATTACATATCTTCCGGATACTAAATCAAAGTCGTTATCAAATTTTGTAATTTCATTTACAAATGATTTTACTTTGTCGATTGAGTTTAAAGAAATCTGTACTGTTTTCATCGGTAATCCCTCCTTCAATATACATGTGTCAGGCTTTTCGCCTCATGTATATTCTACGAGATGCGCGTTT
This sequence comes from Clostridium sp. AF19-22AC, assembly GCF_003479085.1. Classification (NCBI taxonomy): domain Bacteria; kingdom Bacillati; phylum Bacillota; class Clostridia; order Eubacteriales; family Clostridiaceae; genus Clostridium; species Clostridium sp. AF19-22AC. Next base: position 164,927 of record NZ_QUGN01000001.1, read on the forward strand.
AAAAGTCAAGAAACAAAGAGGAAAAACAAGGAAATAGGAGAATAAATTTTATGAAAAAAGCCGCACTGCACAATTTAGGGTGCAAAGTTAACGCTTATGAGACAGAAGCGATGCAGGAAATGCTGGAAAAAGCGGGGTATGAGATCGTGCCGTTTAAGGAAGGGGCGGATATTTATATCATCAATACCTGTACGGTAACGAATATCGCCGACCGTAAATCAAGGCAGATGCTGCACCGGGCAAGAAAATTGAATCCCGATGCCGTTGTAGTTGCAGCCGGATGCTATGTACAGGCGCAGGAGGAAAAACAGGAGACCGATCCGTGTATTGATATTGTTATAGGCAACAATAAGAAGCAGGATCTGATTGCGATTCTTGAGGAACACTGGAAGAAGCAAAATGAATCTAAAATAGCTGAGTCAAAGCCAGGGGAAACGAAGGAAGTCATTGATATTAACCATACAAAGGAATATGAAGCACTTAAGGTATCCCGGACAGGGGAGCATACGAGGGCCTATATCAAGGTGCAGGACGGGTGCAACCAGTTCTGTTCTTACTGCATCATCCCCTATGCAAGGGGGCGCGTCAGAAGCCGCAGGAAGGAAGATGTGGTCGGTGAAGTGAGGCGTCTGGCGGATCATGGCTGTCTGGAAGTCGTACTAACGGGTATTCATCTGAGCTCCTATGGGGTTGATTTCGAAGAAAAAGAAGACCTGCTGTCCCTGATTCAGGCTGTCCATGAGGTGGAAGGAATCAAAAGAATCCGCCTTGGTTCTCTGGAACCGAGGATTATTACAGAGGAATTCGCACAGTCAATCGCCTCTCTGGAGAAAATGTGCCCACATTTCCACCTTTCCCTGCAGAGCGGATGTGACCAGACACTGAAGCGGATGAACCGCCGGTATACGAGTGCTGAATATTATGAAAAATGCATGCTTCTGCGGAAGTATTTCGGGCAGCCTGCGCTGACGACAGATGTGATCGTTGGTTTTCCGGGAGAGACAGAGGAAGAATTCGGGGAATCAAAAGCTTTTGTAGAAAAAGTAGGTTTTTACGAGACACATATTTTCAAATATTCGAAACGCCACGGGACAAAGGCCGCCGTCATGGAGAATCAGGTTCCGGAACAGGTTAAGGCCGTTAGGAGTGATATCCTGCTGAAACTGAATGAGGAAAACAGACGCAGATTTGAAGAAAGCTTCCTTGGCAGGGAAGTCGAGGTGCTCGTTGAGGAAGAAGCAGAGGTAAACGGGAAAAAAGTGCAGGTAGGTCATACAAAAGAGTATATGAAAATTGCACTAGACAGGAATGAAAATCTTCAGAATTGTATCGTAAAAGTTGAAATTGAAAATGATTTACAAATTATTCATTGAATTTTGACAATGTTTATATTAGAATTGTAAGTAGGGTATCTGGCATGATCGTCAGATTTACGATACTAATAACACAAAATAGTGAAAAACACAAAATGGAGGAAAAGAAATGAGCGATTTAAGCAACACTCAATTCTTTCAGGTAGAGCCGGGTCCGCAGATTTCTGCAAAAGATATTCTGGAGATCGTATTCAAGGCACTGAAAGAAAAGGGATATAATCCGGTGAACCAGATCGTCGGTTATATCATGTCAGGAGATCCGACCTATATCACAAGCTACAATGGAGCAAGAAGCCTTGTGATGAAGGTAGAAAGAGATGAATTGGTAGAAGAATTGTTAAAAGCGTATATCAAACACAATTCATGGGAATAATGAATATGCGGATTATGGGGCTTGACTATGGGACAAAGACTGTCGGGGTTGCAATCAGCGATGCACTCGGACTTACGGCCCAGGGGATTGAAACAATTCAAAGAAAAGAGGAAAACAAGTTAAGACGTACTCTGGCACGTATTGAGGAGCTGGTTTCCGAATACGAGGTCGGGAAGATCGTGCTTGGTTTTCCGAAACATATGAATAACGACATAGGGGAACGTGCGGAGAAATCTTTAGAGTTCAGGGATATGCTTGTGCGGCGGACAGGGCTCGAAGTCATTATGTGGGACGAGAGGCTGACAACCGTGGAGGCGGAGCGGACTTTAATTGAAAGTAATGTAAGGCGGGAGAACCGGAAGAAGTATATCGACAAGATTGCTGCAGTATTTATTCTGCAGGGATACCTTGACTCTGTCTATATAAAAAGAGAGAGTGACGCGCGGCAGGACGATTGATAAAAAGGGTTTGTCATGAAACGTTTAGGCTGCAGAAATAAGGGGATATTTGTATGGAAAAGATTAAATTTACCTTTGAAGATACGAGTGAAACAGTAGATTTTTTTGTGCTGGAACAGACAAAGATTAACGGAGCCGTATACATACTTGTTACAGACTCCGAAGAAGACGACGCGGAATGCCTGATTTTGAAGGACACGAGCTCTCAGGAAGATACAGAGAGCGTATACGAAGTCGTGGAGGACGACACAGAGCTTCTGGCAGTATCCAAGGTTTTCGAAGAACTGCTGGAGGACGTTGACATTGAAATGTAAAGTCTAAAAGACATTTACAATAGATTTACTTACTGCAAGTGAAGTGGAGTATGACGATGAAAGAGGAAAAAGTGCAGGAACTGCTCAAAGTTAAGTTAAGAGAAAAAGGTCTAAAAGTAACGCAGCAGAGACTGCTCGTTTTGCAGGCGCTGGCAGCGAACAGCGGCAGCCATATGGCGGCCGAGGACATTTACGAGCTGATCAGGGAAGACTATCCGGATATCGGACTTGCCACCGTCTATCGTACTTTGCAGCTGCTTCTTGAAATGCAGTTGGTGGACCGTATTAATCTGGATGATGGATGCGTAAGGTATGAGATCGGACATTTATTTGAAGGTGATACAAAACATAACCATCATCATTTAATATGCAGGACATGTGGAAAGGTGCTGCCTTTTGAAGATGACCTTCTGGAAGAACTGGAACGTCACATTGAAGAGGACACCGGGTTCCATGTACTGGACCATGAACTGAAATTTTACGGACAATGTAAAGAATGCCTCAGTAAGAGCAAATAATCCGTTTATGAAGTCATTACATAATTAAGAAAAGTGCAATGAATGCAGGCGGAGGTATGCTGTTTTTTTCATGCGCGGAAGTAGGTACATAAAACACATGGAGGTGTAAAATTTTTGAAAAAAGAGAATAATGGAAAGCTTCGGATCATCCCACTGGGAGGTCTGGAACAAATTGGAATGAACATTACTGCCTTTGAATTTGAGGACAGTATTATTGTGGTAGACTGTGGACTGGCATTCCCGGCTGATGATATGCTGGGAATTGACCTTGTAATCCCGGATGTCACATATCTGAAGGATAATATCGATAAAGTAAAAGGATTTGTCATTACCCACGGTCATGAGGACCATATTGGGGCCCTGCCGTATGTATTGAAGGAAATCAACCTTCCAATTTATACGACTAAGCTGACAATGGGAATTATTGAAAACAAGCTGAAAGAGCATAATCTTCTGCGGGGGACGAAGCGTAAAGTCGTTCGCCACGGACAGTCTATCAACCTTGGCAAATTCAGGATTGAATTTATCAAGACAAACCACAGTATTCAGGATGCATCTGCCCTGGCGATTTATTCACCGGCAGGAATTGTAGTGCATACAGGGGACTTTAAAGTAGATTACACTCCGGTATTTGGGGATTCCATTGATCTCCAGCGTTTTGCAGAGATCGGGAAAAAAGGCGTTCTGGCTCTGATGTCAGACAGTACGAACGCGGAGAGAAAGGGATTTACCCAGTCTGAAAAGACGGTAGGGATTACTTTCGACCACATTTTCGCGGAACACCAGAATACCCGTATTATAATTGCAACGTTCGCGTCCAATGTGGACCGCGTGCAGCAGGTGATTAACTCTGCCTACAAATACGGCCGTAAGGTTGTCGTAGAAGGACGGAGCATGGTAAATATCATCTCTACGGCATCGGAGTTAGGATATTTGAATGTGCCGGAGAACACACTGATTGAGATCGACCAGATGCGGAATTACCCGCCGGAGAAGATGGTACTGATTACAACAGGAAGCCAGGGTGAGTCTATGGCGGCACTCTCCAGAATGGCGGCTGACGTGCACCGCAAGGTTACAATCCAGCCGAACGATACAATTATATTTAGTTCGAACCCGATCCCGGGAAATGAAAAGTCAGTTTCCAAGGTTATTAATGAGCTTTCAGCCAAGGGTGCTAATGTGATCTTCCAGGATGCCCATGTATCAGGACATGCCTGCCAGGAAGAACTGAAACTGATTTATTCCCTCGTAAGACCGAAGTATGCGATCCCGGTCCACGGCGAATACAGACACTTAAAGGCAAATGCGGCAATTGCAGCCTCACTTGGAATTGAGAAAGACAATATCTTCATCATTCAGTCAGGAGATGTTCTGGAATTAAGTGAACAGGAAGCAAAAGTAGTAGATAAGGTCCATACAGGGGCAATTCTTGTTGACGGGCTCGGAGTCGGTGATGTTGGCAATATCGTCCTGAGGGACAGACAGCATCTGGCTGAGGACGGTATTCTAATCGTTGTCCTGACACTGGAAAAGGGGACGAACCGCCTGCTTGCAGGACCGGACATCGTATCCCGCGGTTTCGTCTATGTGCGTGAGTCAGAAGGGCTGATGGAAGAAGCCCGCCAGGTAGTGTCAGACGGACTGGACCGCTGCCTGCAGAATAAGCATGCAGACTGGAATAAGATCAAGCTTGTCATCCGCGATACAATGAACGACTATATCTGGAAGAAGACTAAGAGAAGACCGATGATTATTCCGATTATCATGGATGTGGATGTGTAAGATATGATAGTAGATGAACGTATGATTACATTCATCAATTCTTTAGAGACAGAGAATAGTGAAATATTGGAAGCGATAGAAAGGGAAGCGTTGGATTCGTACGTACCAATCATACGAAAAGAAATGCAAAGCTTTCTAAAGGTGCTTTTAACTATACAAAAACCTATGAGCATACTCGAAGTGGGGACTGCCGTAGGTTTCTCTGCGTTATTGATGAGCGAAAATGCCCCAGACGGGTGTGAGATAACCACGATAGAAAACTATGAAAAAAGGATCCCCATTGCCCGGGAGAATTTCAGACGCGCGGGCAGGGAATCACAGATCACGCTGATAGAAGGCGATGCATTTGAGGTGATGAAGGACTTAGCCGGATGCTATGACTTTATTTTTATGGATGCCGCGAAGGGACAGTACATTCATTATCTCCCTGAGGTGATGAGGCTTCTGAAGGAAGGGGGCACACTTGTGTCTGACAATGTACTTCAGGACGGTGACATCATCGAGTCACGCTTTGCCGTGGAGAGAAGGAACCGGACGATCCACAGCCGGATGCGGGAGTATCTCTATGAACTGAAGCATCATGAAATGCTTGTAACATCAATCCTGCCTTTGGGTGACGGAGTGGCTGTCAGTGTGAAGAAGCAGAGCATAAAAGATGCGAAATAAGGAAAAAGGGGAAAGAAGATGGCTAGACATCCTGAGTTATTAATCCCGGCAAGCAGCCTGGAGGTATTAAAAACAGCAGTGATATTCGGTGCCGACGCGGTTTATATTGGCGGAGAGGCATTCGGGCTTCGTGCCAAGGCAAAGAATTTTTCGATGGAAGATATGAAAGAGGGGATTGCATTTGCCCACGAACATGATGTGAAGGTCTATGTAACAGCCAATATACTGGCCCATAACGATGATCTCGAAGGCGTGCGTGAATATTTTGAAGAACTAAAGGAGATCAAACCGGATGCTTTGATCATAGCCGATCCCGGAGTATTTGATATCGCTAAAGAAGTATGTCCGGAGATTGAACGGCATATCAGCACACAGGCGAATAATACCAATTACGGGACATACAATTTCTGGTACAGACAGGGAGCCAGCCGTGTTGTTACGGCGAGGGAGCTTTCGATGGACGAAATCAGGGAAATCCGCGCCCATATTCCGGATGAACTGGAAATCGAGACATTTGTACACGGCGCGATGTGTATCTCCTATTCCGGAAGATGCCTGCTGAGCAATTACTTTACAGGAAGGGATGCGAACCACGGGGCCTGCACCCACCCATGCCGCTGGAAATATTCCGTGGTAGAGGAGACGAGGCCGGGAGAATACATGCCTGTCTACGAAAACGAGAGGGGAACCTATATCTTCAACTCGAAAGACCTGTGCATGATCGAGCATATTCCGGATCTGCTGGAATCCGGTATTGACAGCCTGAAGATAGAAGGCCGTATGAAAACCGCGCTATATGTGGCAACAGTTGCGAGGACCTACCGGAAAGCAATAGACGACTACCAGAAGGACCCCGCATTATACGAGAAAAACTTGCCCTGGTATCTGGAGCAGATATCAAACTGTACCTACCGCCAGTTTACGACAGGCTTTTTCTACGGGAAACCCGATGAAACGACCCAGATCTACGACAGTAATACCTATGTAAAGGAATACACGTATCTGGGAATCATCAATGAAGAAAAAGAAGGTCTTTACCAGATCGAGCAGAGAAATAAATTTTCTGTAGGCGAAACAATAGAAATCATGAAGCCGGACGGTGAAAATACAGAGACAAAAGTCCTGAAAATAGTAACAGAGGAGGGCGAAGAACAAGAAAGCGCCCCACATCCGAAACAGGTATTATATATAGGCCTGGACAAGAAAGCCGAAAAATACGATATCCTGAGAAGACAGGAGTAATATAAGCAGTACAGCTGAAAAAGCAAGGAAAACAGAGGGACATACCTCAATTTTCCTTGCTTTTTCAGTTACGCCTTCTTAAGCGCCTAACCCAGTCAGAAAAATTCCCGCAGCTTCTCCACTGCGCTTTTTTCAATCCGAGACACATACGAGCGAGAGATTCCAAGCTGTCTGGCAATCTCCCGCTGCGTATATTCTTCCCCGTTATAGAGTCCATATCTCATTTTCAGAACGAGCCGTTCACGGTTAGAGAGCTCATTCTCTACCTTTTCATATAGCTTCTGTATATTTTCCTTCAGGTGAATTTTCTCAGGTACATCTGCATCTTCTGTCTCAATGATATCATACAGCTTGATCTCATTGCCTTCCCGGTCAGTACCGATCGGCTCATACAGTGAAATCTCCTTGCTCGTTTTCTTTTTGGCTCGCAGGTACATGAGGATTTCGTTTTCGACACATTTCGATGCATAGGCAGCCAGACGGTTACCCTTGTCGGGATTGAATGTTACAACCGCTTTAATCAAACCGATTGTTCCGATGGATATCAGATCTTCGGGGTCTTCATCCAAATATTGATATTTTTTGATGACATGTGCAACGAGCCGCAGATTTCGTTCGATTAAGACATGTTTTGCCTGAAGGTCACCCTCTGTATATTTTTGCATGTAATATTTTTCTTCCGAAGGAGTGAGGGGATTTGGAAAGGATTTCAAGAACAGCACCTCTAAGCACATTTGATATAGTCTATGTGCGAAGTGCTGAAATTGTGCTTTTCCACCACAAATAAGGACAGGTGGGGGCTCTTTTTGTAAGGTTTAAGGGCCTGTTATCCCATGAGGAAGTCCAGAACGTCCCATCCGTCGGAGTTCTGACGTTTGTATAATTCTGTATATCCGCAGCGTGTACAGGAAATTGTCAGAAACTTCTTGTTTTGTACATCGAAGACTTTGGCAAAGTTCCCGCCGGTTGCCTGAAACTGATCGCTTTCATAGTGGTTATTGCCGCATTTGGGGCATACATACTGCTGTTTCTCCATAGTGAAACCTCCTTGAATTTTCTATATTACCAGTATACTATATCCGATGGAAGAAGAGGAGACAGATAAGAAAGTTTATGCTTTTTTTAGGAATCATGGGAAAATTTAACAAATATAAAATTGACAGTTTTACAATGGCGGGATATGATAATCCTACAGTTCCGGAAATTTCTTTTTCCGGTACAGCTGATCAATCATCAGGCCGGTTCGGCCGTGTTTCATGGAATGATTTATAGAAAAGAAGAGAGGAGTGTGCGGATGAGTTTCAGCACGGTTTTGTCGGCTTCTATTCAGGGGCTGAAAGTAGAGTTTGTACATGTGGAGGCGGATGTCAGCAATGGACTTCCGGCGTTTCATATGGTTGGTTATCTGTCATCAGAGGTGAAGGAGGCGGCTGAGCGGGTGCGTACGGCAATCCGGAATTCCGGGTTGGACTATCCGGCCAGAAAGACAGTGGTTAATCTGTCTCCCGCGACGATGCGAAAAAGAGGGGCAGCGTTTGACCTGCCGATAGCGGTTTCCATCCTGATTTCGTTGGGAGAGCTCCCGCAGGAAAGCACAGAGGGAATGCTTCTGATAGGGGAATTGGGGCTTGATGGCTCTGTACAGAAAGTACCGGGAATCCTGCCCATTGTACTTGAAGCGCGCAGTGCCGGAATCCGCTCGTGTATTGTGCCAAAAGACAATGCGGCGGAAGGTGCGCTTGCGGAGGGAATGTCGGTAGTCGGGGTAAAGAATCTGGAGGAAGTCTTCTGTTATCTGGCCGGGCAGCTTCATCTGGAAGCACAGCCATACCCTGAAAGAGGTGGAGGAAGTAAGAAAGAAGAACTGCTTGATTACAGCGATATCCAGGGACAGGAGTCGGTGAAAAGAGCTGTCGAGGTTGCGGTTGCGGGCGGACACAACCTGCTCCTCGTAGGGCCGCCCGGGAGCGGGAAATCAATGACTGCGAAGCGTATACCGGGCATCCTGCCTCCACTTACAATGGAAGAGAGCATGGAGATCACGAAAATATACAGCATCATGGGTCTGGTAGAAAATGAAGCACCCCTGATCAGACAGCGCCCCTTCCGCAGTGTACACCACACGGCTACAAGGGCGGCCTTAATCGGGGGAGGGCTGATGCCCGTCCCGGGGGAGATCAGTCTGGCCCACGGCGGGGTTCTGTTTTTGGATGAACTGCCGGAATTTCAAAAATCGGTGCTGGAGGTTTTAAGACAGCCTCTGGAAGAACACCGGATCCGGATATCGAGGTCACACGGCAGCTATATTTTCCCGGCTAATTTTATGCTTGTCTCCGCCATGAATCCCTGTCCGTGCGGGTGTTATCCTGATATCGAGAGGTGTACCTGCACCCCGGGGCAGATCCAGCACTATCTGGGGAAGATCAGCCAGCCGTTTCTGGACCGGATTGATATATGTGCAGAGGCCCCGAAGGTGAAGTATGAGTCTCTGAAGAACCGGAAGAAACAGGAGAGTTCTGCCGAAATCAGAGAGAGGGTATGCCGGGCTAGGGAGATTCAAAACAGACGTTATGTGGGAACAACGATTACTTCCAATGCGCTGCTTGAGGTAAAGGAACTGGACACATACTGCAGGCTGGGCAGGCAGGAAAGTAAACTGATGGAACAGGCATATTCTGCACTCAGGCTGACGGCAAGGACTTATCATAAGATTTTGAAGGTTTCACGGACAATTGCCGATCTGGAAGGCTCTGAAAAAATAGAGGAAAAGCACATAAAAGAAGCCATTGGCTACCGGACGATGGATAAAAAGTACTGGGGGAGGTGATTCTATGATGTACGAGTACTGGCTGGCAGCAATCCCTAAATTGTCTGATAAGAAAAAGATGCTGCTGAGAAAAAAGATTGGTACGGGGAAGGATATATTTTATATAGAAGAAACAAAATTAATGACGCATGAGTTCTTAAACAGGGATGATGTCAATACAATTATGCAGGCACAGAAATCGCGGAATCTTGAGGAAGATTTTCAGGAGCTGAGGCGAAAAAATATACGGTTTCTGCCTCATTTCTCGGAAGAATTTCCCAAAAAGCTTCTGGAAATCCCTTCTCCGCCTTATGCCCTTTATGTGAAGGGAAACCTGCCTCCAGAGGACCGAAAAGCTATTGCCATCGTGGGAGCCAGAAAGTGCACTCCATATGGGGAAAAGTATGCTTTAGAATACGGAGAAAAACTGGCACAGTGCGGGATAAGCGTAATCAGCGGACTTGCAAGGGGAATTGACGGCATCGGACAGAGAGGCGCTCTGATGGGGAAGGGAAAGACCTTTTCCGTGCTCGGCTGCGGCGTGGATATTTGTTACCCAAAAGAAAACAGGGGCCTGTATGCTGATATTCTGGAACAGGGAGGCGGCGTTCTGTCAGAATTTTTACCCGGGACACCGCCCGTACCCCAGAACTTTCCCAGACGCAACCGTATCATCAGCGGATTATCAGATGTTGTGCTTGTGATGGAGGCGAGAGAGAAGAGCGGGTCCCTGATTACGGCGGATATGGCACTGGAGCAGGGGAAAGACATTTATGCCCTTCCAGGACCGGTTAACAGCAGTCTGAGCCAGGGGTGCAACCAGCTCATCAGGCAGGGCGCGGGCATTTTGATTACACCGGAAATACTGCTCGAGGAGCTTGGAATATGCGGGTTTCCGGATACGGTAAAAATAGACAAAAATAAAAAAGTGCTTGAAACTACGGAAAATATGGTGTATAGTCGACTTGATTTGTATCCCAGAAATGTAAGTTCGCTGATTGAGGAAACTGCACTTAGTGCAAATGAGGTGGTAGAGGTGCTTGTTTCACTGGAGCTTAAGGGATATGTCAGAGAAGTATCTAAGAATTATTACATTAAATTGAAATAATAAATGTGTCCGGGTCTATACAAAAAACCGGGACAGGTGGAGGAAAGAATTTTTATGGCACATTATCTGGTTATTGTGGAGTCACCCGCAAAAGTGAAGACAATTAAGAAATTTCTGGGAAGCAGCTATTCAGTTGCGGCGTCGAACGGTCATGTCAGGGATCTGCCGAAGAGCCAGCTGGGAATTGATGTGGAGCACGACTATGATCCGAAGTACATCACAATTCGGGGAAAGGGAGACATCCTTGCAAACCTGCGCAAAGAGGCGAAAAAGGCCGACAAAGTTTATCTTGCGACTGACCCTGACCGTGAGGGGGAGGCAATATCCTGGCATCTGGCAACAGCACTGAAGCTGGATGACAAGAAAATGCGCCGTATCACGTTCAATGAGATTACGAAGAATGCGGTAAAAGCATCTTTAAAGTCACCGAGAGACATAGACATGAATCTGGTGGATGCACAGCAGGCACGCCGTATTCTGGACAGAATGGTGGGATACCGGATCAGTCCGGTCCTGTGGGCGAAGGTGAAGAGGGGACTGAGCGCGGGACGTGTGCAGTCTGTGGCGCTGCGCCTGATCGCGGACAGAGAATCTGAGATAGATGCATTTATCCCGCAGGAGTACTGGTCTCTGGATGCGATTCTGAAAGTAAAAGGTGAGAAGCGGCCATTGACGGCAAAGTTCTATGGCACGGAAAAGCAGAAGATCACAATCAGTTCCAAGGCGGAATTGGACCAGATCGTGGAAGCGATTGAGAATGAAGAATATAAAGTGACAGATGTGAAGAAAGGGGAACGAATCCGTAAAGCCCCGCTTCCGTTTACGACGAGTACACTTCAGCAGGAAGCTGCGAAAGTGTTGAACTTTGGTACACAGAAAACGATGCGTATCGCACAGCAGCTGTACGAAGGAATCGACATCAAAGGAAATGGCACGGTCGGCGTGATCACATATCTTCGTACAGACTCTACAAGAATTTCAGAAGAAGCGGACGCAAATGCAAGGCAGTATATTGAAGAAATATACGGAAAAGAGTATGTGGCAGCTTCCACAGCCGCAAAAAAGACGGAGAAGAAGATTCAGGATGCCCATGAAGCTATCCGTCCGACCGATATCAGCAGGACACCGGCATCATTAAAAGAATCTCTTTCCAGAGACCAGTTCCGCCTCTACCAGCTGATCTGGAAACGGTTTGCGGCCAGCAGGATGAAACCGGCAAAATATGAGACAATTTCTGTTAAAATCGGGGCTGGTGATTACCGTTTTACAGTGTCAACCTCCAAGGTTGTATTTGACGGATTCCGCAGTGTTTACACCGAGGCGGATGAAGAAAAGGAAGAAAGCAATGTTCTGGTTAACGGCCTGAGCATGGAGACAGAGCTGAAAAAAGACAGCTTTGATACAAAGCAGCATTTTACACAGCCGCCGGCGCATTTTACGGAGGCAACGCTTGTAAAGACACTGGAAGAACTGGGGATTGGACGTCCAAGTACTTACGCGCCTACAATTTCAACCATTCTCGGGCGCCGCTATGTGACAAAAGAAGCTAAGAATTTATATATTACGGAAATCGGTGAAGTCGTAAACAACATTATGAAACAGTCTTTCCCGAGCATCGTGGATGAAAACTTTACGGCTAACATGGAAGGCCTGCTAGATATGGTGGAAGAGGGAAAGGTGGCCTGGAAGGAAGTTATCCGGAATTTCTATCCCGATTTGGACGAAGCCGTGAAGATCGCAGAGAAAGAGCTGGAGAGCGTTAAGATAGAGGACGAAGTGACCGACGTAATCTGTGAAGACTGTGGACGCAACATGGTCATTAAATATGGCCCCCACGGGAAGTTCCTTGCCTGCCCTGGATTCCCGGACTGCAGGAATACGAAGCCGTATCTTGAGAAGATTGGCGTTTTGTGCCCGCTCTGCGGAAAAGATGTAGTAATCCGCAAGACGAAAAAGGGAAGAAAGTATTATGGCTGTGAAAACAACCCGGAATGTGAATTCATGTCCTGGCAGAAACCATCGAAAGAGAAGTGTCCGGAATGTGGAAACTATATGGTTGAAAAGGGGAATAAGCTAGTTTGTGCGGATGAAAAATGCGGTTATGTCCGAAATTTGAAAAAGAATTAGAATTATAGAAAAGAATTAGATAAATTACGTTGATAATTCGAAAGTTGTATGATAACATATCTATATCGAGGAAATTGGGAAGATTTGTATATACAATTAGAATTGGAGGAAATTTATGAGCGTACAGTTATTGGATAAAACGAGAAAGATTAATAAGTTACTGCATAACAATAATTCCAGTAAGGTGGTTTTCAATGATATATGTGCCGTCCTTACGGAGATTTTGAATTCCAATGTGCTTGTAGTAAGTAAGAAAGGAAAGATCCTGGGGGTCAGTAAGTGTTTAGAAGTAGACGGGATCAAAGAACTGATTACGGAGTCTGTGGGATCCCATATTGATGAAATGCTGAATGAACGGCTTTTAAACATCCTGTCCACGAAAGAGAATGTGAATCTGGAGACACTGGGATTTTCGGCAGACAGCGTTAAAGGTTACCAGGCAATTATTACACCGATCGACATTGCAGGTGAGAGACTAGGGACCCTGTTTATTTATAAGCAGAACTCTGTCTATGAAATTGACGATATTATCCTGAGTGAGTATGGAACAGCAGTGGTGGGACTTGAGATGCTCCGCTCTGTGAATGAAGAGAGCGCGGAAGAGACAAGAAAAGAGCATATTGTACAGTCTGCAATAAGCACACTCTCATTCTCCGAACTTGAAGCAATTATTCATATTTTTGAAGAATTAGATGGAACAGAAGGAATTCTTGTTGCCAGTAAGATCGCAGACCGTGTGGGAATCACAAGGTCCGTGATTGTAAATGCACTTCGCAAATTTGAAAGTGCAGGAGTCATTGAGTCACGTTCTTCCGGGATGAAGGGAACCTATATCAAGGTGCTCAATGATTATGTTTTTACAGAATTGGAAAAGATTAAAAAAGAACGTTTATAAAAGTTTATTCTTATCAGTGGATGGGATAATCGAAAGGGTATCAGGCAGCTGATGCCCTTTCTGTTTCCAGATTAATAAAAGAACAGGAGGCATAATATAATGTATGAAGGAAACCCGGTAGATTTGCAGATGGAGAGTGTGATTTCAGCAGACGGTATTTTTGATGATACATCACATCATTGTCAGGTTTTTAAGTATGATTTGGAGGAAGACTACATATACTTGCTGCTGAAGGAAGACCAGCTGACAGCTATTTCACTGGATGCCAAGTATCAGTGTTACATTTCCACAAAGAAAGAACTGCTTTACTGTACGGGAGTCGTAAAAGAGCGCTATCAATGCGAGCACGGTGATATGATCGTGTTTAAGATTAAAAATGGATTCTACAATGTATCCGGTGTGAAACGCCCTGTAAAAAGAAAGTAAAACTGGTAACATAAGATTTTTATGTTTATAAACTAAATATAAAAAATTAGAAACTCTGTTGACAAAATGGAAACAGAGTGCTATTTTATATTCATGAGGTTAGCACTCAAAAGAAATGAGTGCTAATAAAACGAAAAACAAGGAGGAATTACTATGAAATTAGTACCATTGGGTGACAAGATTGTATTAAAACAGGTAGAAGCAGAAGAGACAACAAAATCAGGTATCGTCCTGCCGGGCCAGGCTAAAGAAAAGCCACAGGAGGCAGAAGTTATCGCAGTGGGTCCTGGTGGAAATATAGATGGAAAAGAAGTGACGATGCAGGTTAAGGTTGGGGATAAAGTAATCTATTCCAAATATGCAGGAACAGATGTAGAACTCGACAAAGAGGAATATATCATTGTTAAGCAGAGCGATATCCTTGCAATCGTAGAAGCATAGAATATCCCGGGCCGCTTTAGCGGCGGTATACGAACCGGAAGCGGACAGAGAATAACCAGAAAAGAAGATTTCAGTAAAAGAATAGAAGAAAAGAAAGAGGAGTGACAGACATGGCAAAGGAAATTAAATACGGATCAGAAGCCAGAGCAGCATTGGAAAGAGGCGTTAACCAGCTGGCTGATACAGTAAGAGTAACATTAGGACCAAAAGGAAGAAACGTCGTACTTGACAAATCATTCGGAGCACCGCTTATCACAAATGACGGTGTAACAATTGCGAAAGAGATCGAACTGGAAGACGGATTTGAAAATATGGGGGCACAGCTGATTAAAGAAGTAGCTTCCAAAACAAATGATGTAGCAGGTGACGGAACAACAACAGCTACAGTACTTGCACAGGCTATGGTTCATGAAGGAATGAAGAATCTTGAAGCAGGCGCTAACCCGATCGTTCTTCGTAAAGGTATGAAGAAAGCAACAGATGTTGCAGTTGAAGCAATCGCAAAGATGAGCAGCAAAGTGAAAGATAAAGAGCAGATCGCAAGAGTTGCAGCCGTATCTTCAGGGGATGATTCCGTAGGCCAGATGGTAGCCGATGCTATGGATAAGGTTTCTAATGATGGAGTTATCACAATCGAAGAATCCAAGACAATGCTGACAGAGCTTGATCTTGTAGAAGGTATGCAGTTCGACCGTGGATATATTTCCGCATATATGGCTACAGACATGGAGAAGATGGAAGCTAATCTGGAAGATCCATATATTCTGATCACAGACAAGAAGATTTCTAACATTCAGGATATCCTGCCTCTGTTAGAGCAGATCGTCCAGTCAGGAGCAAGACTTCTGATTATCGCTGAAGATATCGAAGGAGAGGCCCTGACGACTCTGATCGTGAACAAACTGCGCGGAACATTCAATGTAGTAGCTGTAAAAGCACCTGGATATGGTGACAGAAGAAAAGAAATGCTGCAGGATATCGCAATCCTGACAGGCGGACAGGTGATTTCCGATGAACTTGGAATGGACCTGAAAGAAGCTACAATGGATCAGCTTGGACGTGCAAAATCTGTTAAGGTTCAGAAGGAAAACACAGTTATCGTTGATGGCTGCGGAGATAAGAAAGCAATTGAAGACAGAGTTGCACAGATCAAAAAAGGTATTGAAGAGACAACATCTGATTTCGATAAAGAGAAATTACAGGAAAGACTTGCCAAACTTGCTGGCGGTGTAGCAGTTATCCGTGTAGGAGCTGCAACTGAGACAGAGATGAAAGAAGCGAAGCTTCGTATGGAAGATGCCCTGAACGCTACAAGAGCAGCTGTAGAAGAAGGAATCATTGCAGGAGGCGGATCCGCATATATCCACGCAGCAAAAGAGGTTGCAGCCCTTGCTGAGACACTTGACGGGGATGAGAAGACAGGTGCCAAGGTAGTTCTGAAAGCTCTGGAATCACCACTGTACCACATTGCAACAAATGCAGGTCTGGAAGGCGCTGTCATCATCAACAAAGTAAAAGAATCAGAGTGTGGAATTGGATTCGATGCTTACAAAGAAGAATATGTTGATATGGTAAAAGAAGGAATTCTGGACCCGGCTAAGGTAACAAGAAGTGCATTACAGAACGCAACAAGCGTAGCTTCTACCTTACTGACAACAGAATCTGTAGTTTCTACTATTAAAGAAGATACACCGGCAATGCCAGCAGGCGGTGCAGGTGGAATGGGAATGATGTAATAAGCCCTTCAATCAGACAGGGGCCGGCATATGAAACAACCCGCAGGACTTGTGGTCCGGCGGGTTGTTTGTTATACTGGTTTTTGGATATACTCATTTTTTATAACTGTATGCGATTTATAAGCAGAGGTTTATAATAGGAGTTAAAATAAATCAAGATTAATTTTACTCTTATGAGAAGGAATGCCTTGACAACTCGGCTTTATTTTTGTACTATATCAGTTAAAATATCGTAACAATTCAGAATTATGAATAGTTACCTATACGTTAATACTATTAGAGGAAAATGGAGGATGTTAAATCATGGGTAAAATTATTGGAGAGGGTATTACTTTTGATGATGTACTTTTAGTACCTGCATATTCAGAGGTGATTCCAAACCAGGTGGATTTGTCTACAAATCTTACGAAGAAAATACGGCTGAATATCCCGATGATGAGTGCGGGCATGGATACAGTTACGGAGCACCGTATGGCTATCGCTATGGCTCGTCAGGGCGGGATCGGTATTATTCATAAAAACATGTCTATTGAGGAGCAGGCAGAAGAAGTTGATAAGGTAAAGAGATCTGAAAACGGGGTCATTACGGATCCTTTTTATCTGTCACCGGAGCATACTCTTGAGGATGCGAATGATCTTATGGCTAAGTTCAGGATATCCGGGGTACCGATCACAGAGGGAAAGAAACTGGTCGGGATCATTACAAACCGTGATTTAAAATTCGAAGAAGATTTTTCTAAAAAGATTAAAGAGTCAATGACTTCCGAAGGTCTGATTACTGCAAGGGAAGGAATCACACTGGAGGAGGCTAAGAAGATTCTTGCAAAGGCAAGGAAAGAAAAACTTCCTATAGTAGATGCAGAAGGAAACTTGAAGGGTCTGATCACCATTAAGGATATCGAAAAGCAGATCAAATACCCGTTATCAGCGAAGGACGAACAGGGCCGCCTGCTCTGTGGAGCCGCAATCGGAATTACAGCAAACTGCCTGGAGAGGGTCGAGGCACTTGTACGCGCGAAAGTGGATGTTGTCGTTATGGATTCTGCACACGGACATTCTGCAAATGTTCTGCGCACCGTACGCATGGTAAAAGAAAAATATCCAGACCTTCAGGTGATTGCAGGAAATGTGGCTACAGGTGCGGCAGCAAAGGCTCTGATTGAGGCTGGTGTAGATGCTGTTAAGGTAGGAATAGGACCAGGTTCCATCTGTACAACACGTGTCGTAGCAGGAATTGGTGTGCCGCAGGTTACAGCGGTTATGAACTGCTATGAGGCCGCGAAAGAATATGGTATCCCGGTTATAGCAGATGGCGGTATCAAATATTCAGGGGATATGACAAAGGCAATCGCAGCCGGTGCAAATGTATGTATGATGGGAAGTATCTTTGCGGGATGCGACGAGAGCCCGGGAACATTCGAATTATTCCAGGGAAGGAAATATAAAGTATACCGCGGCATGGGTTCCATCTCTGCAATGGAGAACGGAAGCAAAGACAGATACTTCCAGGCTGATGCGAAGAAGCTTGTTCCGGAGGGTGTGGAAGGACGTGTTGCTTACAAGGGAACAGTAGAAGACACTGTGTTCCAGCTGATGGGCGGACTTCGTTCCGGCATGGGATACTGTGGAACAGCTACCATCGAAGATTTGAAGGAGAATGGTCAGTTCGTTAAGATTTCCGCTGCTTCACTGAAGGAAAGCCATCCGCATGATATTCATATCACAAAGGAAGCACCAAACTACAGCGTGGATGAATAAGAGAGCTGTCAGTAAGACTGAATAATTAATAATAACTCAATATTAAATAAAAAGTGAGGAAAAGGAAGACGCTTAAATCCAGTCTTGTTTCCTCACTTTTTCTGTTTGTCTAACTGTTTTCATCGATATCAATTGGTTTGTTGGCGAATAAGGTTGATAATATGATAGATGTACTTGTGGTTCCATATCTTTTCAACTGGTCAATCAGGTGTTCTAATTCGGAAGATTCGTGAAGTGCTGCCAACAGCATTGCATTATGTATACCGACTACTCTGTGATGCTCCAGAATCTGCGGGCAGGAACTGCAGAAACTGCTGAATGCTGCATATTTCATGGGTATAACATCTACGGCAATAAAGACGGTCAGGCTTTTGGAGAGCTTGGCAGGGTTTATACGGGCGTGGTACCCCTGAATGACACCTGATTCTTCCAGACGGCGTATACGCTCTGTGACTGAGGGGGCGGACAGGTTTACCTGCTGGCTAATTTGCTTGATCGAGGTTCGGGCATTTTGCTGTAAAATCTTCAAAATTTTGTAATCTGTTTTGTCCATCTTTATCTCCTTTTTAAATAAGGTTTTTAATTATGTATTCTTTCTTTTTTTATGTTTTGGATTATGTTTACCTTTTTTTAATTATATACCAAAAATAATTAGAATTGTATACTGAATATAAAAAAGGAGGATACGAAATGAAAAAATTAAATCAACCTATCACTGGAATCTGTTCATTTGCAAAGTACCCTATTTGCACAGACATGGAGGAACTGGATGCGGACATCGCAGTGCTTGGTGTTCCCTATGACCTTGGGGTTGGATTTTTATCCGGGGCCCGTCTCGGACCCAGACGAATCAGGGAGGTATCTACACATTATGCGCGCGGTGATGCAGGGTTTTATGATCCTGAAACACAGGAACAGCTATTGGCGGCACCGATCAGGGTGGTTGACTGCGGTGATGCAGATGTGCTGCATGGGGATATCGAATATTCTTTTAAAAGTATTGAAGAATCTGTGAGAAAAATATTGGAAAAAGGTGCGGTTCCGGCAATCATGGGAGGGGACCATTCCATTACAATTCCTGTGGGGCGTGCGCTGTCGTGCCTTGGCAGTGAAATCTGTATCGTGCATATTGATGCACATTTAGACTGGACTGACCATGTGGGTCCGCAATATTATGGAAATGGAAGCCCTATGAGAAGACTTTCGGAGATGGATCATATTGGCCCGATGATACAGATCGGGATGAGAGGACTTGGGTCAAGTAAGCGGGCAGATTTTGAAGATGCGGAAAAATATGGAAGTATTGTGGTTCCGGCAAAAGAAGTACACAGAACAAGGATGCAGGAAGTGCTGAAAAAAGTACCGAAGGCAGAGAAATATTTTATTTCTCTGGACATTGACGGTTATGACATTTCAATTGCTCCGGGGGTCGGATCACCGTCACCGGGCGGCTTATATTATGATGAAGTAGCAGAATTGCTGGCAGGAGTCTGCAGCATGGGGGAAATTGTCGGATTTGATCTGGTAGAGGTTGCACCGCAGTATGACCCTGCCGGAGTGACTCCCCGTGTTGCCGCAATGACAATGCTGAATCTTATGGGGCAGATTATGAAGCATAAAAAATCCTGATAAAGATAGGGGGGAGAAATGATGAAACGTTTTTTTGCTCGGGCAACAAAGAAACATACAGAGGTAAATCCTTTCTTTGCACTACTTGTTATCCTGGTGATTGCAACTATTTTTTCCAACATTATTCCAAGCGGAATGTATGAAAGGCTTTCCGTAGACGGAAGGATGGTAGTCGACCCGGATAGCTTCCAATATGTAGATAAACACTATGTAGGTATTTCAGATTTTTTCTTATCTTTTTACCAAGGCTTTAACAATGCAGCCAGTTTAATGGCGATGCTGTTTTTTGCAGGAGGGGCCTTTGGTGTTGTAAAGCGTATCGGCCTGCTTGAAACTGCGATAAAAGCACTCGCGCATAAGCTCAAGCATACGAGTTTTTATGTCATTGCATTTATTCTTATGCTTGCAATCGGGACACAGGTGGCATTTACAAGTATGTGGGAACTTAGCGTAGTGATTATTCCCATGATCGTCCCCCTTGTACTTGCACTCGGATATGATGTGGTAGTCGGGGCTGGGATTGTCATGCTTGCCGCATGCGCCGGTTTCGGGGCGGCGATGACAAATCCGCTGTTTACTGCTATCGCACATAAACTGGCGGAGCTCCCGATTTATTCGGCACTTGGATACCGGGCTGTCTGTTTCGGGGTGATATTGTTTATCTGTTATCTTTATCTGATGCGGTATGCAAAAAAGATTAAGAAGGACCCGTCTAAAAGCCTGATGAATGGAATGAATACAAAATACACAGCGATTAAAGAGGAAGCAGTGACCTTTACCCCTGCATTAATCCGTGCCGGAATTGCATTTTTAGCAGTTTTTGCGTTTTTGCTTTTCGGTACAGTCAGGATGGGTTTTGATTTTCCGCAGATGGCAGCATGCTTTGTGGCAATGACATTTGCAACAGGGCTTGCATACGGGAGTGGGCTTAATGAGATATGTGACATGATGGGCGAGGGCATGAAAGATTTGTTTTATGCTGCTATGGTTATGTTGTTTGCACGCGCTATCCTGTATATTCTGGAGGAGGCGATGGTGGTGGATACGATTATCGCCTTTCTGGCAAGGCTTGTTGTTGGGAAATCTTCCCTGATTACTGCGAACCTGATGCTTGTTATGCAGACAATCATTAACTTTTTAATACCGTCGGGCAGCGGGCAGGCAGCAATTACGATCCCGATTATTGTTCCATTGGCGGATATGGGAAATGTTACACGCCAGGTGGCTTGTCTGGCAAGCCAGTTTGGAGACGGGTTCTCTAACTTTTTGTACCCCACGAACGGTTCCCTGATAGCAATCCTGATGGTTGCCGGGATACCTTATAAAAAATGGCTCCGCTTCTTTGGTCCGTTGTTTCTCATAATCATGGCGGTATGTATGGTATTCATCAGCATAGGGGTAGGGATCAAACTAGGCCCATTCTGACCGGTATGAAGAGGCATGCAGATATAGCGGCGAAGAAAAATTAATAAAATAATCATGAATTATTCAATTTTATATTCTGTTTCTGTGCTAAAATAGTCGTAGATCATGTGGTGAGGGTATACTAATGAGGAAGAAACGAAGGCGCAGATATAGATTTTCAATAAAGAATTTAAATTTGGATAAGAAGACATTGTGTATTTATGGCGGAATTATATTTCTGGTGATTTTAACGATCGTGCTGGGGATTTACTCGTGTACAGCAGGAAGCAGGAACCGGGAGAATACAGGTGTTAAGGTGGATGCGTCCCAGGCGGATATCGATGTCCAGCTTCTGGATGTCAATGAATACTCCAGACCCGGGATTGAGTCGGACCCAATCAAGGGAATTGTCATCCACTATACGGCGAATCCGGGAAGCACGGCACAGAATAACAGGGATTACTTTGAAGGGCTCAAGGACAGCCATGAGACGTCTGTGAGCAGCCACTTTGTGGTAGGGATAGACGGAGAGATTATACAGTGTGTTCCTACATGGGAACTCGCCTATGCCTCGAACAGCAGGAACCACGATACGGTTTCCATTGAATGCTGCCATCCGGATGAGAGCGGAAAGTTTACAGACGAGACTTATAAGTCTCTGGTACAGTTAACAGCGTGGCTTTGTGACAAGTTCGGCCTGACCGAGGACGATGTGATACGACATTATGACGTGACGGGAAAGATATGTCCGAAATATTTTGTAGAGGACGAGAAGGCCTGGGAGCTATTTAAAGGAGACGTGAGAGCGGCTCAGGAACGAAGCAAAGCTGGTAAATAAGGAAAAGGTATTTCTGAACGGGAATACCTTTTTTTCTTGCTAACCCCTGGGAAAATTGCTATAATATGGTGTATTAGTTTTGAAAAGAAATAAAAGGTGGACGGTGGAAGATGAATGATTTAGAAATGTACCGTGAGCAGCTTGCATTATGCGATGATAAAATTATTGACGCCCTGGTGGAACGTAATGCGATAGTTGAGAAGATCATGGCATATAAGGAAGAGTATGGCATGCCGATCCTGCAGCCGGCTCAGGAAGATAAGCAGGAGAGAAGGCTTCAGGAAAAGCTGGAGGGAAACAAGTATCAGGAAGAGATTCATGATGTATTTCGCAGAATTGTCAGGAATAGTAAGAGAATACAGGCAAGAAAGCTCTTTTCTTATAATATTGTCCTTATCGGTTTTATGGGTGCGGGCAAATCAACGGTATCGGATTACTTAAGCACCATGTTTGCAATGAAGATTGTGGAGATGGACCAGGTGATTTCAGAGCGGGAAGAGATGAGTATTCCGGATATTTTTGCTACATATGGAGAAGAATATTTCAGAGATCTGGAAACAAAGCTGCTTGTGGAGATGCAGTCAAAGAAGAACACGATCATTTCATGTGGAGGCGGTGCGGCTTTGCGTGAGGAGAATGTTGCGGAGATGAAGAAGAACGGCAGGGTCGTACTTCTGACGGCAAGCCCGCAGACCGTATATGAGCGTGTTAAGGACAGTGAGGAGAGGCCGATTCTCAATGGCAATAATAATGTGGAATATATAGCGGAGCTGATGGAAAAGCGCCGTGAAAAATATGAGGCGGCTGCGGATATTGTTATTCAGACGGATAATAAGACTGTGCTGCAGGTGTGTGAGGAACTGATTTCTAAATTAATGGAGATGGATGCAGAGTAATGTTTGATAAATTTTTCCCTGATGACTATAAGATGTCTACATACGTCATCCCTTTTGAAAAATTATATGAGGAAGGTATGAGAGGCGTTATATTTGATATTGATAATACCCTTGTACCGCATGGCGCGCCTGCGGATGAACGTGCAAAGAAATTATTTGCGCGCCTGAAGGATATCGGTTTTTCATCCTGCCTGATATCCAACAATCAGGAGGCACGTGTGAAGATGTTCAATGAAGAGATTCAGACGAACTATATTTATAATGCGCACAAGCCTTCCACGAAGAATTACAAAAAAGCAATGGAAATCATGGGGACAGATTGTTCGAATACGATTTTCGTAGGGGACCAGCTTTTTACGGATGTATGGGGTGCGAAAAGAACCGGGATCAGGAATATCCTAGTGAAGCCGATCCATCCGAAAGAAGAGATCCAGATCGTTTTAAAGCGTTATTTAGAGCGGATTGTGCTGCATTTTTATAAAAAGAAGCAAAAGAAGACAGCATCTAAGTAAAAAAAGGTTGAAAAATATAGGAAACTATTATAAAATTATAAACAGTGTAAATTAGGTAAGTGCATGAATTGCGCAATTGAAGGAGGATTACAATGATTTCAGCAGGAGATTTTAAGAATGGTTTAACAGTTGAAATTGACGGAAATATTTACCAGATTTTAGAGTTCCAGCATGTAAAACCAGGTAAAGGTGCAGCTTTTGTCAGAACAAAAATGAAAAATATAATCAACGGGGGTGCTGTAGAAAGAACATTCAGACCTCAGGAGAAGTTTGAACAGGCACGTATCGAGAGAAAGGACATGCAGTACCTTTATCAGGACGGAGATTTATATAACTTCATGGATGTGGAGACATATGACCAGATCGCACTGAATACAGAAGTAGTTGGAGATGCTCTGAAGTTTGTAAAAGAGAACGAAGTAGTTAAGATCTGTTCCCATAACGGTAATGTATTTTCCGTAGAGCCGCCTCTGTTCGTAGAGCTTGCTATTACAGAGACAGAGCCTGGATTCAAGGGTGATACAGCTCAGGGAGCTACAAAGCCGGCTACAGTTGAGACCGGGGCAGTCGTTTATGTTCCGCTGTTCGTAGAGCAGGGAGACGTACTGAAGATCGATACAAGAACAGGGGAGTACCTGTCACGTGTATAAGAGCATGGAATGAAAGAATAGGCCTGCATGGATAGAGTTTGTATCCATGCAGGTCTTTATTAGTTTCATGGGAAAGTACGCCCCATGAAACTGGTTACATAATGCAACAAATCTTGGCAGAAAAAAGGATTGTGTTTTCGGCGGGAATCGGATATAATCTATTTACATAATTTGTTTCAGATCCATTTATCAAGGCACGGGTCGTGCCGTTTTCACAACTTTTATGATGAGCGTATAATATTAGAGAGGAGATATATGGGATATCAGGAATTTTTATACGCTGTTGAAAAAGAATTGAATAAAAGATTAAAGGAGGGGGTAAAGGCAAGTGTTTATACTGCTGTTAAGAATAACGGCAAAGAGAAAAAAGGAGTTATGATTGAACGGACAGGGAGTAATACAGCCCCTACAATTTATCTCGAAGGCTTTTTTGTCAGGTTTCAAAGAGGGGAATCTATGGAAAAACTGATCGGGGAGATCATGGCATTCTATGAATCAGTGGGGGAAGAGCAAATCTGGGATCCTGCGCAGTTTGAGGAATACTCAGAAATCAGGAACAAGATCGTGTTCAAGCTTGTCCATAAGATGAAAAATAAAGCCCTTCTTAAGAAGGTGCCGTATGTCGACGTGCTGGACCTGGCGATTGTCTTTTATGTTCTTTTAGACCTGGATAAAAAGGGGACAGCCTCTATTCAAATAAGTAATGACCATCTGGAGAAATGGGGGATTTCGAGAGATGAGCTTTTCACTGAGGCAGTCAAAAATGTAAAGACAGTACTTCCCGCGGAATTTTTTACAATGCAGCATGCAATCGCGGAAATGCTGGAGGTCACCGAGGACCGCGAGGCGGAGAATCTTCTTCGGGAATCCCGGAAAAATAAAAAAGATGTTATGTATGTACTTACAAACTCTGCAAGAAATTATGGCGCGGCATGTATGATATATCCACATGTGCTCGAAATGATCGGCGATATGCTGAAAGAGGATTACTATATCCTTCCGAGCAGCGTCCACGAGGTCATTATTGTCCCTGAGTCCAGAGGACTGGACCCGGATGAGATGGACGAGATGGTGAACGAAATCAATGAGACACAGGTAGAGCCGGAGGAGGTATTAAGCAGCCATGCTTACTTCTACCAGCGCAAGGGACGCCGGCTGATGATGCGGCCAAAAGGCGGCATGGAATAGGTGTATAACTTTACACTTTTGCAGGCTGCAGGCGGATAACTGTATAAACCGGAGTTGGTGCAGACTTACTAGAATTTCGTTACTGTTCACACCCTACGGGCGTGCACAGTAACGGCATCTGCCCATTAAAAGTCGCCTGCGGCGAGGGGCAGATGCCCCGAAACCATCACTTTATCGGCCCCGATGCCGTGCAGCTAGGTGCACGGCACGGTGTGAACAGTAACAGAATTTCCACCAACTCTGGTTTTTTGTTTCTTTAGTCTTTACTTTTTGGAAAATTTGTGCTAGGATTATAAGGCGTTCTGTTGAGGATGATTTAAGACTGGCAGGACATATCCGATTATGCGTCTGTAGCTCAGTGGATAGAGCAATGCCCTCCGGAGGCATGTGCGGCGGTTCGACTCCGCCCAGACGTGTATTTTTTATGCTCTGAAACTTATCAGGGGGCGGGATGACTTTTGCCCCAACATTATAAGGATACAAATGTTAATATATACAAGAAGGAATGAGTGAGATGTCAGGTTATAAGAAAGCGTTTAAAAAGGCATTCCCTTATACGATTCCGGTGCTGACGGGATATTTATTTATCGGGATTGCTTTTGGGGTCATGTATGCGGAAAAAGGATATTCAGCCTGGTGGGCCGTACTAATGAGCCTGCTGGTGTATGCCGGGTCAGGGCAGTATCTGGCGGTTAACTTTTTTGTCCCCGGAATTTCCTTCATACAGGTGATTTTTATGACGCTGATGGTTAATATACGCCATATCTTTTATGGATTGTCGCTGCTGGAACGGTTCCACAGAATGGGTGCGAAACGCTGGTACATGATTTTCGGTCTGACGGATGAGACATACTCGCTTTTATGTACAACGAAGGTGCCCGAGGATGTGGAGGAGGACAAGTTCCTGCTCGCAATCTCACTTCTGGATCAGAGTTACTGGGTCATTGGCTCTGCAATAGGGGGGATCCTGAAGAGTGTCCTGCCGTTCAATGCAGAAGGGATTGAATTCGCGATGACAGCTTTGTTTGTTGTAATATTTGTGGAACAGTGGATGGAGGCAAGGAACCGGATTCCGGCAGTGATCGGGGTGATCAGTGCCCTGCTGTGCCTGCAGGTATTCGGAAGCGCAAGCTTTGTCTTCCCGACCATGATATTGAGTATCCTTGTGCTGTTTGTTATGAAGAAGCGGCTGGACAGGGATACGGATCACGGAAATGAAGGGGAGGTGGAGGCATGCCGGTAAATGCAGTGACTTCTCTACTGATCATACTTGCAGTGGCGGCAACGACGTTTGCCACAAGGGCTGTTCCGTTTCTTGTTTTCCCGAAAGGGAAAGAGATACCAAAGGTTGTTGAGTACCTGGGAAAGGTCCTGACACCTGCTGTGATAGGTATGCTGGTCATATACTGCCTGAAAGACACGCAGATTATGGCAGCTCCTCATGGATTACCAGAACTGATTGCCGTATTGGCTGTCGTGGTTCTCCATGTATGGAAAAGGAATAACCTTTTAAGCATTGGGGCGGGAACTGTTTTGTATATGGTTCTTGTCCAAATAGTGTTTTAAAGAGATATTGGAATAAGGAAGAGCCTGCAGATGGGGTTTGATTTGACTCAAATCCACCTGCAGGCTCTTTTTTAACTGAGATTTAGTTTTTTGTTCATAATATACTGGACACCGAAATAGGCTGCTATCATAATGATGGCTGACATGACTCCTCCCAGTCTGAAAGAAGTTATCATATAATGTGTGGCTGGCATTCCACGGCTGGCAAGATATGCTGTCGTGCCGGGCCCTATATTAAATGCAAACATCAGTGAAAATGAGAGGACCTGTATTATGGCTGACAGTATAAAATAAGTGACAATCGCACATAAGATGCGGTGGCCCGGGAACAACTGCCCGATTGCCACACAGAGGTAAAGCATGACAATGCTGCCAAGGGTGCCAAACAGGGAATAAATCAGCAGGCTGATACCAAACTGTGTGATCGGCATTCCAAGAGACTTCGTAACATCCGCGGCCACCTGTGCATATGCCTCCGTCACATTGTCGCCGCTTACCAGTATCAGTAAGGATGCGGCCGAGATCAGGACACTTGAAAATTCCCATATGATTCCGGATATAATCTTTGCCCACAACTGCTGTGTTGCCGTTGCCGGAAGGGTCCATGTCAGATATCCTTCATCTGTATACAGGTTTTTATAAAAACGGGCAACTAACAGAATGTTAATGCCAAATCCAACACCGGTGAACAAGAGGAGGAACAGGGAGAAAAATAAAATCAGCGGAGAAAGGTAAGCTTCTGCTTTTAAATTAAAGTCCAGCCGATTCATGAAAAGAATGCGTCCGAGTATGCAGGCAGTCACCAATATGGCATGCAGTACAATGAAAATGCGTATTCCGTATTTCAGATCATATTTCACTAATTTCCCTAACATTTGAATACCTCCCTGAATAAAGCATCTACAGATTTGCCCCATTTGCTGCGGATCTCGTCAACCGTTGCATTCAGGGTAAGCTGTCCGTTCTGAAGGAAGATTACCCTGTCCAGCACGTTTTCAATATCAGTAATGAGATGTGTAGATAACAGGATTGTTGCATTCTCATTGTAATTCGTCAGAATCGTGTGCAGGATATAATCCCTGGCCGCCGGGTCGACACCCCCGATCGGCTCGTCCAGTATGTAGAGTTCTGCATCCCGGCTCATGACAAGGACAAGCTGGACCTTTTCCTTTGTTCCTTTTGAAAGTGTCCTCAGGCGGGCATGGATGTCAATTTCCAGATCTTTCAGCATGGCATTTGCACGTTCGATGCTGAAATTGTCATAGAAGTCTACAAAATAGGATAAGATTTCGTCTACCCGCATGTGATCATTTAAATATCCACGTTCAGGCAGATAGGATACCAGTTTTTTTGTTTCGACCCCGGGAGCCAGACTGTTAATCATGACACGGCCGTCAGTGGGAATAAGAAGTCCGTTAATCAGCTTGATCAGCGTTGTCTTGCCGCTGCCGTTCGGGCCGAGCAGGCCTACGATCTGGCCTCTTTCCAGAGTCAGGTCCAGATTGGAAAGGGCATAGAAGTTGTTATATTTTTTAGTTAATCCCTGACATTCCAGAAGTGGTTTCATTTACTTATCCTCCTTTAATGCTTTCTGAATCAATTCTAAAGTCTCCCCGGATTCAAATCCAAGCAGTTCCATTTTCTCAAGAAACTGGTGGATGTGCTCCGATGCCAGTTCAAGCTTCATATTCTTCAGCATCTTCTTGTCCTCAGTGATAAACCGGCCGCTGGTCCGCTGTGAATATACCAGTCCGCTTCTCTCCAGCTCGGAGAGCGCTTTCTGCATGGTATTCGGGTTCACGGCGGCATCCAGTGCCAGATCACGTACGGAGGGAAGCTTGTCTCCCGGCTTGTATGTGCCGGCAATGATGTCCTGCTGGATCCGTTCCATGAGCTGCAGGTAGATGGGACGGTCATTATCTAAATCCCACGGCATCTAAGTCACCTCTTTTTCTATAATGTACAACAAAAATAAACGATACCTCATCATATCTTTTTTGCGGGGAGATATCGCACACCGTTGCTGCTTATAAATCTACGACTGTACTAACTATATAATACAATCATACAATGAGGCTGTGCAGATGTCAAGTCTCAGTCAGCAGACTTTTCATGATCTGCGATAATCTTGTTTAATAAGTCCGGATCAAATACACCTTTTCGCAGCATTTCGATCTCATACTTATAAGGGGCATAAGACTTCTTCTCCTTTGTCGGGGACGGAATATAGGGTGTTTCCAGAATCTTGGGCACGTTTTCAAAGTCTTTATGGTGTACAATGGTGTTGATTGCATCAAAGCCGATTTCGCCGAAACCAATGTTTGCATGACGGTCTTTCGCGGCCCCGGGAACATTTTTACTGTCATTAATATGAAAAACTGCGATCTGGTCCTTACCGATGATCTGGTCGAATTCCTGAACGACGTCATCGAAATGGTGGACGATGTCATACCCGCTGTCACTTGTGTGGCAGGTATCAAAACATACCCGGAGTTTTTCGTTATATGTGACCCCGTCGTAGATGCGTGCCAGTTCTTCAAATGAGCGCCCAACCTCGGAACCCTTTCCGGCCATTGTCTCAAGCGCGATGAAACAGTCCGTATCCTTCGTCAGGACTTCATTCAGTCCTTTGATGATCTGTGCAGTGCCGGTATCTGTTCCCTCACCGACGTGTGCGCCGGGGTGGAGGATCAGGATGTGGCTTCTGCAGGCAACGGTACGTTTAATCTCTTTATCGAGAAATTCAACGGCGAGCTCAAAAGTCTCGGGCTTTACGGCATTGCCGAGATTGATGATGTATGGGGCATGGACGATAATTTCATCGATGCCATGTTCACCCATATATTCCCATGCCGGACCGATATTCAATTCACTGATATCCTTACGGCGCGTATTCTGGGGCGCCCCTGTATAAAACATAAATGTATCTGCTCCATAAGAAACAGCTTCTTTCGCGGAACCGAGCAGCATTTCTTTACCGCTCATCCCTACATGTGATCCTATTTTCATTATTGTTACCATCCTTCTTAAAATATGCTTAAACTCCGGGCCCGAAAACACGGGCAATCTTCTATGATTAATACTTGTACTTCCTGATTATACATGATAAAATATCCGAATGGAAGAAAAATAGAACGGAGCGTGAAATAAAAGTGAATACATTACTGGAACTTATTACCATAGAAATGAAAAAAGCCTTTCAGGAAGCCGGATATGATGAGGCTTTTGCGAAGGTGACGTTATCCAACAGACCGGATTTGTGTGAATATCAGTGTAATGGTGCAATGGCAGCTGCAAAGACTTATAAAAAGGCGCCGATCATGATTGCGAATGATGTGGTGGCCGGGTTGAAGGACTGTGCCTGTTTTGAAATGGCAGAGGCTGTCAATCCCGGATTTATCAATCTGAAGGCAGATCCTTCTTTTGTGGCGCAGTATCTGAACGCGATGGCGTCGGACTCTGACTTAGGTGTGGAGAAGGAAAAGAATCCAAAGACAATCATGGTTGATTACGGCGGGCCGAATGTGGCCAAACCCCTGCATGTCGGGCATCTCCGTTCAGCAATTATCGGAGAGAGCGTGAAGCGTATTGCCAGATTTAAAGGGAACGAAGTAATCGGAGATATCCATCTGGGCGACTGGGGATACCAGATGGGGTTAATTATTACAGAACTGAGAAAAAGAAAACCGGAGCTTCCTTACTTTGATGAGTCCTTTGAGGGTGAATATCCAGAGGAAGCGCCGTTTACGATCGGCGAACTGGAAGAGATATATCCGACGGCCAGTGCATATGCAAAGGAACATGATGATTACAGGGATGAAGCACTTAAGGCAACGTTCCTGCTCCAGAACGGGCACGCAGGATACCGTGCGATCTGGAATCATATCATGAATGTTTCGGTGACTGACCTGAAGAAGAATTATAAGAATCTGAATGTTGACTTCGACCTCTGGAAAGGCGAGGCGGATGCACAGAAGTATATCCCTGATATGGTGGAAAGACTGAAAAGTGAAGGGTATGCCCACTATGATGACGGTGCACTTGTGGTAGATGTACAGGAAGAAGATGATAAGAAGGAAGTTCCGCCGTGTATGATCTTAAAGTCTGACGGGGCCGCGCTGTATGATACAACGGACCTTGCAACACTGGTAGAGAGAGAAAAGCTGTACCGTCCGGACGAAGTGATCTATATTGTGGACAAGCGTCAGGAACTTCATTTTGTACAGGTTTTCCGCTGTGCAAAGAAGACGGGTATTGTGCGTGAGGAGACGGCACTTAAGTTCCTCGGCTTCGGTACGATGAACGGGAAAGACGGCAAGCCTTTCAAGACGAGGGAAGGCGGTGTGATGCGTCTGGAGAACCTGATCCGGGAAATCGATGATGAGATGTACAAGAAGATCATGGACAACCGGACTGTCACAGAGGAAGAAGCAAGGAACACGGCCAAGATCGTGGGACTGGCAGCCATCAAGTATGGTGACTTGTCCAACCAGGCAGCGAAAGATTATGTGTTTGATGTAGACCGTTTTACATCTTTCGAAGGAAATACAGGGCCTTATATTTTATACACGATCGTGCGTATCAAGTCTATTTTAAATAAATACCGGGAGAACGGCGGAGAGCTTACACAGCTTTCTGTTAAAAATGCGTCCAGTGACTGTGAAAAGGCACTTATGCTGGAGGCCGCAAAGTTCAACGATGTGATAGAGGCAGTATACGAAGAGACGGCACCTCACAGGCTCTGCGCATACATTTATGATCTGGCCAATGCATTTAATAAGTTTTACCATGAAACAAAGATTCTGACAGAGGAGAACGAGGAACGGAAAGCAGGATATATTGCACTCCTGAAACTTGTAAAAGAAATTCTGGAAACATGTATCGGCCTGCTCGGATTTGAGGCACCGGAAAGGATGTAGAGAAAGATTATGACAGAAAAGTTATTTTATCAGGACAGTCATATGACGGAGTTTACGGCCCGGGTCTTAAAGTGTCAGCCGAAAGGGGAAGAGTATGAGGTGGTCCTTGACAGGACTGCCTTTTTTCCCGAGGGCGGCGGGCAGTATGCGGATACGGGCACACTTTCAGGGGTCAGGGTCAGGGATGTCCATGAAAGGGACGGTATCCTTTATCACCTGACAGAAGCGCCTGTTGAGGAGAACACGGATGTAACAGGAGTAATTGACTGGGATATGCGTTTCATGAAAATGCAGCAGCATACTGGCGAGCATATAGTTTCGGGACTTGTCCATGAAAGATTTGGATATAATAATGTGGGATTCCATCTGGGCAGTGAGGACTGTACGATGGACTTTAACGGAGATATTACAAAAGAAGAACTCCGGGAAATCGAGTGGGCAGCCAATGAAGCGGCAGTGAAAAATCTGGATGTCCTCGTCAGCTATCCTTCAAAAGAAGAACTGAAAGATCTGGAATACCGCAGTAAGATCGAGATAGAGGGACAGGTCAGGATTGTAACGATTCCGGGATATGATGTGTGTGCATGCTGTGCGCCGCATGTGAAGAGGACCGGGGAGATCGGTGTCATTAAGCTGACAAATGTGCAGCGCTATAAAGGCGGCGTCAGGGTGACTATGCTCTGCGGATTCCGCGCCCTTCTGGATTACCGGCAGAAGGAGGAGCAGGTGAGAAGTATTTCTGCCAGTCTGAGCGCGAAGGAGAATCAGGTGGCGCAGGCTGTGGAACACATGAAAGAGGAGAACGGCCGGATGAAGCAGAAGCTTTCGGACAGCCAGAAGCAGCTGCTTATGTACAGGGCAAAGGAAATCCCAAAGGATGAAGCATTTGTATGCTTTTTCGAACAGGGCCTTGAGGGTGAAGGGCCGAGAATCCTTATGAACCTGGTTCTGGCCGAAGGAAAAGAAGGCTGTGCTGTTTTTGTGGAAACAGGGGATGAGGAGTACCGTTATGTGATTGGCAGCAGGAATCTGGATGTCCGCCCGCTGGCAAAAGGCCTGAATGAGGCATTCTCAGGACGGGGCGGCGGAAAGCCGGAGATGGTGCAGGGGTCCTTAAAAGGGAAAGAAAGCGATGTGAGGGTGTGGATACAGAAGAAAGTGAGGGAAACAGACGAATGAATAAGAATCCGGGGGCAAAGCAGTTTTGGAGACTGACCGGCCCCATTCTTTTGTATTGGCTGATTGAATTTGCAGGAAGGATCATCGCAGAGCTTTTCGTGATGGCCCCGCATTTTGGTGAGATCATGAGAAATACGCTGGCAGCAGGCGCATCCACGCAGGATGAGTTTATGGAGCTGACCATGCAAAGTACCGAAAAGTTAATGGAGATTGTCGTAAGATATCAGGTTGAGATCCTGGCATTCGGGGCTCTGTGTACGATACCGCTGACATGGTTTTTGTTCCATGCGGACCGGAAAATGGAGCGCACACTTCAGATCCCGTTAAATAAAAAAGCCGGTATCTTAAAATATGCAGAGATCATCGGGATAGGCGTTGCAGTGTGTATCGGTCTGAACTGCTTAAGCTTCATGACCAATCTGGCGTTTTTCAGTACCGAGTATCAGAAAACGTCGGAGACTTTTTACTCGGCAGGTATTCCGGTCCAGATTATCTGTTTGGGAATTATCATGCCGATAGCAGAAGAGATGATGTTCCGCGGTGTGCTTTATAAGCGGTACAGGGAACAGGGCGGATTTTTGAAAGCCGCATTGTATTCGACACTCTTATTCAGTATTATACACGGGAATATAGTACAGTTTTTATATACTTTTGCACTGGGGATGCTGCTCTGCTATGTATACGAGAAATTTGGGTCCTTCAAGGCCCCTGTTGTTCTGCATATCTTAGTGAATATGGTCTCTCTGGTTCTGACGAATACAGGGGTGTTTACCTGGCTTACAGGCAGGGCCATGAGGATGGGAATCACAACAGTAGTCTGTGCATTTGTAGGTTCGGTGATGTTTGTATTGATTCAGCGCATCGATGAAAAGCCGGATGTGGCAGTGCCTAAGCAGGAGCCGGATGTTACGAATATGTTTTAGGGTATGTTTTGAGGCAGACACAGGACTTTTTACGAAGTCCTGTGTCTGTTTTTACAATCAGATTTTCCGGTCAAAGGGTTTGCAAAAAGTGCAGAAAAATTTGCTTGACTTTTGAAGGATCTGGGAGTAATCTATTAACACAGACAGAACAAAAGTCTGTATCAAGGATTTATCTTTTATTTCTTTTGGGATCTTGGAATCTTTAATTTTCCATGTTTAGTATTTTAATATTACAGTGTTTTTGGGCTTTTTAATAAGATTTGCATAGCATGCTAGTGAATAAAAGGCGGGTTATACGGCTATTCAGATATATTATGAGATATAAAGAATATGACCAGTGCAGTGAAAAGCAGTCAGAGAAAATATTTTATAGCATAAAATTTATATAAGTTTTTGTACTTGACATACTATACAATATATGATATTATACGATACATAAAATAAATCTAAAGTTCTTAAATTACTATTTTCAAAACAGTGTATTGATTGTCACTGTTTCGGCTTTGAGAGTTTCTCTCATATTTTACATTTTGTTTTAATTGATATCGTTTGTTTTCTTATATCTGTAAAGATATATCATTCGGTAATAATTCTTTTCGGATCGTCTCCGGAGATACTCGTACTTTATTTGGTAAGAAGCATTGGTTAAGCCCGTAAGTAAAGGGAAAACGATGCTTTGGCAGGCATATGTGCCGATGCATTTTTAGCAGACGGCGTTTTTTCTCTATACCTGCAGATAGATATTTTGGAAAGGCGGTGGTGCGTATTGATCTGTTAAAGTTTGTCCGTTCACAGGACCTGTAATTGAAAAATGTAAAGGTGAGTTTATAAACAGACAGCGAAGCGGATTTGGAATATCCGGTTCGGTTAAATGAACAGGAGGAATGTATATGAAAACATTTATGGAAGAATATGGAGTTATTGTAGTAGCGGCAATCGTAATTATGATTATTGTAGTGGCAGCAACACCGCTTGGCAACAGCATTAAGGCGGGCATTATTGAGGCAGTGGGGAAATTGACAACGGCACTCGGCACAACAGCATCCGTTGTCGGATGATAGACGGGGGAGCGCTGGATGAGGGTTTCAAAGGAAGCATGGAATTTAAAGGATGAGAGCTTCGGACCGCTTCTTGAATATGTGCGGGACGAAGAGATTACGGATATTAACTATAATGGGAAGGATGTATGGGTAGAGCATTTAAAACACGGTATTTATAAAGTGCCCGTGCATCTGACAGAAGAATTCGTCAGCCAGCTCAGCATCCGGGTTTCCAATGTAGTGAGTGAGCAGATAAACAAGTTTAACAATGTGCTGGAGGCGGAGACCGATATCTTACGGATATCCATTATACATCCAAGTGCCACCAATACAGGGTATGCGGTATCGATCCGCAAGACACCGGCGGTCATGCGGCTGACAAAAGAGAAGATGCTGAGGGAACAGTACTGTTCCGCAGAGGTTCTGGCGTTTCTAGTCCTTTGCATGAAGGCCAGAATGAATATGGTTTTCTGCGGCCGCCCGGGTGCGGGAAAGACGGAACTGCTGAAGTTCCTGACACAGTATATACCGAAAGAAGAAAAGGTGATGACCATCGAGGATAACCTGGAGATACACTACCGGGAGATCAATCCCGGGGCAAATTGTGTAGAATTAAAGGTTGACAGTGAGCTGTTCCCCTATACAAAGGCAATCAAGACGGCTTTGAGGCAGAACCCGCAGTGGGTTCTGCTCTCAGAGGCAAGGTCGGCTGAGGTGAAGTACCTGTTGGAATGTTTCTCTACGGGACTCCACGGGCTGACCACACTGCACACAGATGATACGAGAAAGATACCGGACAGGATCCAGAATATGATGCAGGACAGTTATGCCGCATCCAGACTTGAGAATGATATTTACAGCTTTTTAAACGTCGGGATTCTGCTCAGAAAGAAGGTGACTGAAAATAAGGAAGTGGTAAGATACATTGATCAGATATGCCTGTTCGACCGCGTGGGAGAAGAAAATATTGCGCAGCTGATTGTGGAAGGCGGCAGGTTTGTTTCGAAAGAAATACCGGTTAATCTTAGAAAAAAGTTCAGGCTGGAGAATATAAATGACCCATTTGAACAAAAAAATGTCCGGAGTACATAAGAAAGAATCTGTTGGAGGCAGAGAGAATGAAAAAGAGTAGAAAAAAAGGGCGTGTTAAGTACTGGAATCCCGGATATGCAAGACAGGAGGTGCACCGGTTAGGATACCGTTTTTCTGTACGGAAGTATGCAGAGTATCTTCTGGGGCTTTTCGGATGTATTGCTGCATTTACCTGGATCTTCAGACTTAAGGTGCCGTGTGTACTGATCATCAGCGCCGCCTCAGTCTGCTTTATCCCCGGGATTTTTATTATGACATACCGGAATGCCTATGAGCAGAAGCGGTTTGAAGACGTTACAGCTTACATGGAGCAGATCCTGTATTCCTTTAAGCGGCGGGCTAAGATCCTGACTTCACTGGAGGATACACTTGCATTGTTCCAGAAAGGAGAAAGCAGGCTGTATGATGCCATATCTGACGCGATACGTTATATCCAGAACGCAGATGCGAAAGAGAATCTTTACCGGGAAGCTTTTTCATTTATAGAGAAGGAATATGGATGTTCAAGGCTTTATAAAATC
This sequence comes from Clostridium sp. AF19-22AC, assembly GCF_003479085.1. Lineage (NCBI taxonomy): Bacteria > Bacillati > Bacillota > Clostridia > Eubacteriales > Clostridiaceae > Clostridium > Clostridium sp. AF19-22AC. The sequence goes on from NZ_QUGN01000001.1 coordinate 201,310, forward strand.
CATGACTTCCTGATCAATGCAGAAGAAGTGGGAGGTGACTTCGATGCTTCGGCCGATATTCTCCTGAATGACAGGAAGCTGTGGATTGACCGGGTATACGAACTGCAGCGGGAAAAGAAGAGTGTTAAAGTAAAGATCACAATCGGGATCGGGCTGTCTTTTTTCATATGCGGTATGACTGTCTTCATGCTTCCGAAGGAGTTTGCGGTTACAGATCAGGTTATTTCACAGGCAGTGACTACACTGACAATACTTCTGAACATGCTGATCTGGTATATTGCCCAGAGGAAATTGTCAAAGAGCCTTATTCTGGGTGAGGAAGGCATGGAATATGAAGAAGTGAAAAGACAGTACGATTATGTGATGCACAGAAATCTGGTCAGGGAAAGACAAAAAGGATATTTCCAGGCGGGACTGGTCCTGCCGTTCATCGTGTACCTGGGGCTGAAGGGAAAGATGCTGCCGGCCGGGCTTCTGACAGGTTTTGCGGTTCTCATAGCGACACAGCCGGGGCGAAGGTACAGGGTGTCTCTGAAACATGTGACAAGGGCAGTGGAAAAAGCATTTCCTGAGTGGCTGATGAGCATGTCTCTCCAGCTCCAGACGGACAATGTACATGTCTCACTGGCGAAATCCATCGCAAATGCCCCGGAACTTCTTAAGGAGGAATTAGGGACACTGCTCCAGAAGATTGAGAGGGAGCCGGATTCGGTACAGCCTTATCTGGGCTTTATGAAACCGGTCAGCCTTCCTGATATTACATCTGCAATGAAGGTTCTATACTCAATGGCGGAATTTGGCGCCGCAGATATCAGCAGGCAGATCGCCCCGCTGGTAGAGCGCAATGCGGCCATGACGGACAAGGCGGAAAGAATCAGGGCCGAGGATGAGATCGCAGGCATCAGTTTTTTAATTCTGCTCCCGATGATCACGGGAGTGGTAAAAATGCTGGCCGATCTGGCACTTGTCGTAGTTTATATTTTGTCCGCAGTGAATAGTGTGGCATGAAAGGAGGACATATGAAAGAGTTTCTGGAGGAATACGGGGGCATTATTGCAGTTTCGCTCATAGGGTATGCAGTTATGTCAGGCCTGTGGGAGATATTAAGGATGCTTTGTGAAACAAGTATATAGAAGGCAGAAAAACTGTTTTATGATATGTGATGGGAGTTTAAGATATGAAAGAGTTTATAGAAGAATATGGCGGGATTATGATGGCATGCTTTATGGGGCTTTTGTTTCTAGGGGTGATGTCCGGCCTGCTGGACCCGGACGGGGGCTTAAGCCGCCTTGCAGTCATCTTTGCAGAAGGGATCGGGACCCTGTGCAGCTGAGAAGTGCCGGGATGAAAGGGAGGTGCATAACTTGAAGGTGGTGATTGGTGAATATGGAAAAGTGATCATTCTCGCGCTGGTTTTATCGGGGATGGTGCTGTTTTTATTCGGGAAAGGAGAAGACGGATTCCTTGGAATGCTCGCAAGCACAGGCCCTGCAGAGACGATAGGGAACAAAGATGCCTTTGCAGCTGCAAACGCGATCGCCTCAAGAGCACTCCCGGAATTGTCCGTCAGAGTGAAGAAGCTGAGAAGGGGAACGGAGTATAACCTGCTTGACCGTGACTTGTTTGAGATCACGGCCAAAAATGAAGACGGGGAAAATGTGGAACTTTCTATCGTGAGAATCATTGCACCCGGAGAGCAGGATATTACGGCAGTGACGGAGCCGGAGCATTTTACACCCGGACTACAGGGCGAATACAGAATGACATACAGGGCATCAGAAATCTACCTCGGCAGTGAGAAGGCAAAGGAAAAAGAATACCGCTTTATTGCAGACTGAAAGGAGAGAAGATGAAAGGTGCGGTTGAAACGATGATCGGAATGATCATGATTGCTTTTATGGCAGTACTCAGCACAGCGTATATCACGGCATCTTTAAATACGCAGAGGGCACAGAATTATCACTCAGCTGTGATCGCGGAAGTGGAGGCTGGTGATTTTTCGGAAATTGTGATACGCGGCTGTAAGGAAAAAGCAGAAGAAAACGGTTATGCGGGTCTGGCGGTCGAACCGCTTGTGACTGCCGGCGGCGGGAAATATGCGAAAGTAACGCTTACATATGATTATACCATTCCTATGCTGGATTTATTTTTAAAACATGAGATAGTAGGCTATGCCAGATAATAACAGGGAGGAATCAGATTTATGAAGAATGCCGTCATAGGCTTTTTCTTGGTAATCATCCTGATATTTTCAGGAGTTGCCATTCAAACGGCAGAAGACAGGACAACACGGAAAAATGAACTTGACAACAGTCTGGGAGCGGCGATGGAGCAGTCGATGAAGATTCTGACAGTCAATCCGGTGTACCATATTGAAAAAGAGGACGGAAGCGATGAACTGGCAGCAGATTTCATTCAGGGCTTTCTGCTGAAAACAACAAGCAACTCAGACTATACAATAGAAATTCTGGATATTGATGTGGAAAAGGGACTTCTGGATGTCCGGGCAGAGGAAACCTACAAGCAGGTGATAGGACATGGAAAGATATCCTGCCGGAAGACCGTAATTCTGGAAGACCTTGTGGAAAAGGAAGATATCTTTTACCATGTGTCATTTCAGGCAGGATACGCGGAGCATAAAGGTGAAGAAGAGAAGGACTATGTGCTTAAGCAGATCAGTATCCACAGTGGTGACAATCTGACGGCGGAAGCCCTTCCCAACATTAACATGGATAAGGAGGGCCGGAGATTTCGCGGGTGGCGGATAGTGAAACCTGAGGACCATACAGGGATATTGTATAACAGGGAAAACATCAGTGACATATGTGTCACGGAAGAAATCGTACTGCAGGCTGTTTACCAGACGGAGGAAGTGATATGAATAAAAGGGTGAAAGTAATCATTATGTTAATTATTGTGCTCCTGATCTCTGGTCTCTGCTTTCCGATAATCAGTGAGGCACAGATGACTCCTGCAGAAGATATTTTTCAGGATCCGGATTATGATTATCATGAGGCCGTGTATCAGCTATTCAGGGAAGAGGATGTTGTTTCTATATTAGCCAATGCAGATACCGGTAAAAGGGATACCTTTATGGAGAGGCTCTCAGAAGATGAACTGTACGGGCTGATGCTGCTATACAGGTATGCGCTGGTGTCGGCAACAGTTCAGGATTGTATACAGGCTGAAGGCGGGAACTCTGCAAAGGATGAGGACAGCATAAAAGAAAAGATTGAGAAAGAATTGGAATTTTACGGGGAGCTGATCAACAGGCTGGATGAAACTGCAAAACATCCGGATGCTGATATGGAAGAATGTGTGGAAAATGACCAGATTAAGTCCGGTGCGGATAATCAGAATGATGCAGGGACAGAAGCAGGGACTGAAAGCAGCCCCGCGGAGGAGTATGAAACCAATGCAGGTCCTGAAGCAGAAAGCGTGGACGTACAAAAATCCCGGGAACAATCAGCATTTGCCATATTTCGGGAAACTGTAATGGCGAATGACAGTGACATCGAAGCATATGGAGGAGAAATTAATGATTTTGAAGGCTATGCGGCATACCTAAAAACAAAGACTGACTGTAACATTACTGAGCTGATCCGGCTGCTTGAATGTATGGAAGAGAGGGAAGAGGACAGCACCGGGCAGACTGAAGCGGAAGTGAAAGTTCTTTTGTACAGCATGTACGCAGAGGCGCGGAAACCAGATGAGAAAGAGGAATCAAAAGAGCAGGATAAAACACCGTTTATGAGAGCTGCACCATCGGGTATAATGGGGGCGGTACGGGCAGGAAGTCCTGCTAATGCAGTTGCCAGAATAGGGAGTACTTATTATACAACATTCAACAGTGCATTTAATGCCCTTCCGAATGGAGGAACTCTTTATGTCCTGCGTAATTGTGAGGCCACGCATATTGTGACAACCAAGTCATTTTCCATATATCCTGAGGGGCAGAATGTGAAGGTGACTTTCAATGAATCAAAACTGGAACCTGCTGGGATTATCTGTACTCCTCAGGGAACAGGGAACCCTACGTGGACAATTAGCGGGAAAGACGGGTACACGATCACGTTTGACGCGAACAAAATGGGGAGTTCGGGCGTTCTCAGCAGCCATAATGCAGTTATTTACCTAAAGAGCGGTGCCAGACTCACAAATTCGCGGGGAAATGGAGTATGGAATGAATTAGGCACGACAAATGTTTACGATGGCGCATGGATTTATAATAATGGTTCACACGGTATAGCTACACTCGGTACGGTCAATATCTATGGTGGGAAAATATACGGCAACAAGTATGACGGGATGCGTTCCCAGAAAGCAATCAACGTATACGGCGGCGAAATCTATAATAATCAGGAATGTGGAGTGCATGTCGGTGAAGGCAGCTGTACATTCACCATGACCGGGGGTGCAATTCATGATAACATAACCGGTGTCGGAAATATAAACGGCCAGGGTACTATCAAGATCAGCGGAGGTGAAATCTATCATAATAAGAAAGATGGTATCAATACGCTGGGACGGCAGATGACAATTACAGGAACTGTACGTATCCATAACAATGCAGAAAGCGGCGTAGTCATAGGCGGCGGCACAGCATCAGTCACGGGTGGGAGTATCTTTGAGAATCCTGCTTCCGGCATTATAAACAGAAGCACTTTAAACATCAGCGGGGGTGAAGTTTATTCCAATACGGCACAGAACGGGGCCGGAATTCAGAACTACGGCACCCTGAACATGTCAGGAGGCAGTGTGACCGGAAACCGTGCAGCAGGTGCAGGAGGCGGAATCTGCCTTCAGGCAGGAAGTACATTGCAGCTCAGTGGCGGAACGATTCGTGGCAATACAGCCGGCAGTGGGAAAGGAGTCTATCACAATGGCGCAGCTATGAAAATGAGTGGTAATGGCGCTGTGGATACAGGGAACGATGTTTACCTGTGTGCAGGAAAGTACATATCTGTTACAGGGAGGCTGGGCGGACAGCACGCGGCAGTACTGACACCTGCTGATTACAGGAACGGCCGAAAGGCCGCGGAATATGCTTGCGACAATAAAAAAGGCAGTACTTGTTTCAGGCAGTTTAGTTTATCACCTAACGGCAGTTACTGCCTGCGCCCCGGAGACTATCAGGACTCCCGGTCCGGTGCATCTGACGGAGATATTGTATTGAGTACAAGATACCGGGCTCGTTATCAGAAGAATATTGATGCGGACATTAAGGATATGCCGGGAGAGACAGATAAGTACTGGTATGAAACCGGATCTCTTTCTTCTCTGACTCCATCCTCGGATCTGGTCAAATTCAGAGGCTGGTCGGAAAACAGCAGTGCTGACACGGCACAATACCAGCCCGGGGCTGAACTCAATTCTACCGTGAATAAAGACATTACCTTATATGCGGTCTGGAAAACGAAAATTAAGATAAATTATGCCAGTAATAAAAACGTGCAGGGGCAAGTAAAGCCAGATTATGTGACATGGAAGGACTGCACAGCGGGCCGCGGGTACACTGTCCGGAAGAATGCGGAATTTACGAAATATGAGAGAGAACAGTCCTCCTTTGCAGGGTGGGATATTACATCGGATGCACCGGCAAAAACAGTGCGTTTTCCTGAGAGACAGACATCTATCCTTTCATATGAAGATCTGCTGAGACTAGCAGCGGAGCAACAGGGCAGCAATTATTCGAATGAAGAATTCCTTCAGGAGATCACCCTCTATGCAGTGTGGGATGAAGCACCTGTCATTTCGGCGGACGGTGTGACAGAGTTTTACGAAGGGACAGAAGTTACAAAAAAGATGCTTCTGGAAAATATGAAGGCTGCTGACCGGGAAGACGGCGATATCTCCGAAAGTATCAGGATCCTCCAGATAAAATATGCAGACGGCAAATTATCCGGCGGGGAAAAACAAAAAGGGCAGACAGACACGTGGGAGACGGACATGCCCGATGATTACACGCTGGATACATGGTTTATGCAGATGGACCCCGGGGATTCACCGGCAGTCCATGAAATTAAATATGCTGTCACAGACAGTTTCGGGAATGAAACAAAATATGAATGGACTGTAAAGGTAAAATATAATGAATTCCCTGAAATTGAAACAGAAGACTGGTATTTTACTCTGGAAGAGGCAAAAGCTGGTGCGATAACGGAGGAAACTCTTCTGAGGGATGCTATTTTCGCTGGAAGGGTAAAGGCGAAAGATAAAGAAGATGATGAACTGTATCCCGGAAAAATTCAGGAAAACTTACAGCTCTTGGATTTTCATGCGGAAGATTTTGTAACATTTGAAGAATCAGGATATGTGGTGGTCACCTACTGTGTAAAAGACAGCATGGGGCCCGGTGGTGAAGGGAAAGAAACCTTCCGCCAGTGTACGGTACATATTTTAAAAGACGGGGAAGTGGTAAAGCCGGAACCAGTAAAATATGTAAGGTTTATCAATCAGGAATATTACGAAAAAAACCTGGATTCAGGAAATGATAAAAATGGCGGTCTGGCCGCTGATTCCAAGTGGTACAAGGACCCTGTGTACAAAGAAAAAATAACCGGTACATGGGAGTGTAAAAACGGAACTGGAGAAATCTGGGAATTTAACAAAAATGATGTCAGAGAGGTGAAAAATTATGTGAAAAAGCACGGAATTGGAAATAGCAGGGAAGAAAAAGCTCTGAAACAGTTTGTTAACAGTTTCGGGTATGTCAGAAAGTAATATTAAAGTCTAAAATATTACGCAAATGTTAAAAAGATATTGCATTTTTTTCACTTATCCTTTATAATTCATTTTGTATGAACATAAGATGAAAATTACATAACCCCAAATTATGTTATTTTTCAATAAATCCTGTTGAAAAATGCTGAAGAATATTGTATAGTAAGGACATATATGTGGGGACATAGATAATAAATAAGTTAAGGATGGGTGAATTTATGAAATTAAAAAAAGTACTTAATATGTTAGTGGCAACAGCAATGACATGTTCTATGGTAGCTGTGCCTGTATTTGCTGCGCCAAATACATCAAGTCTGGAATCAAAGAAGAGTGCTGTACAGAGTGAAGTAAACAGCCTGCAGTCACAGTTGTCAGAACTGATGTCCAAGATGACAGATCTGCAGAATCAGTTGATTACAAAAGGTGAAGAGATCACCAAGGCTGAGAAGCAGTTGAAAGAAGCGGAAGAAAAAGAAGCACAGCAGTATGAAGACATGAAGCTTCGTATTAAATATATGTATGAAGAGGGTGACGGCACAGCCGTAGAGAGAATCTTAAGCTCAGGCAGTATCGCAGAGATGCTTAACCAGGCTGAATATACCCAGAAAGTACATAGTTATGACAGACAGATGTTGGACGAGTATGTTGAGACGGTCAATGAAGTAAAGGACTTAAAGAACACACTTGAAGAAGACATGAACAAGCTTGAGGACATGCAGACAGAATATGAAGCCCAGCAGACTGAATTAAGTACTACAATTGAGAATAAGAGTGCCGAGGTTGCCAATCTGGATGCACAGATTCAGGAAGCAGCAAGAAAAGCAGCAGAGGAGCAGGCTGCAAGAGAGAAAGCTGCTCAGGAAGCTGCGGCAAAGAATAATTCCAATAATAACAATAGCAACAATAATAGTAATAACGCGAACACTAACAATAACGGCAATGAGTCAGCTGTTGATAATAACAACACCGGAGGCGGAGAAAGCAATGGTGGAGGTACTTCTAATCAGACACCAGAGGCTCCAAGTACCCCGGAAAACTCAGGCGGTGGTTCAGGCAGTGCGGGTAATACAAGTGCTGCACAGACAATTGTAAATGCAGCATGGTCACAGATCGGAGTTCCTTATGTATGGGGCGGAACAACACCATATGTCGGACTTGACTGTTCAGGACTTACACAGTGGTGCCATGCACAGGCTGGAATCTCTATTGGACGTGTGGACTCTGCACAGCTGGCAGGTGGAATGCCGGTAAGCGATCCGCAGCCGGGAGATATCGCATGGACACCCGGACATGTGGCGATTTACATAGGCGGCGGCCAGATGATTGAAGCACAGCAGCCGGGAACAACAATTTGTGTCAGCTCAGTACGTGCTTCAGCATATGTAAGATACTGGTAAGAATAAAGCAATAAAAAGAATCCCAGACAATGTGGGATTCTTTTTTTACCGCTTTTTTATTGACAAAAGATAGAGATTCTGGCATATGGCATTATTTTTCAGGAACAATCTCCAGCCAGTATCCATCGGGATCTTCAATGAAGTAGATTCCCATTTCAGGATTTTCAAAACAGACACAGCCCATCTCTTTATGTTTCTTTAAAGCTGCGTCGAAGTCAGTTACACGGAATGCCAGATGAATCTCGTTGTCACCAAGTTCATACGGGCGGTCCATATCGCGAAGCCATGTCAGCTCCAAAAGATGCGGTGTCGTGCCGTCTCCAAGGTATACAAGGGTGAAACTGCCGTCATCGGCTTCTTTCGTGCTTGAAACTTCCAGACCAAGAGCTTCTTTGTAGAAGTTTAATGACTTTTCCAGGTCGTACACATTTAAATTGTTGTGAGCAAATGTAAATTTCATATCTTACCTCCATAAGGTGTATTATTATTGAGCTGCAGTATATGTAATATGCCCCGGAAACAGTATGCCCGGACATATTTCACATCTTTAGCATAACACAGACAATATACTACAGAAAAGCCTTGCATTCCAGTATTTTCTATGATATACTACAACCGTTGCAAAAAAACACGTATGCGGATATCTTTGACGGTGCCTAAGCCTGTTTCAGCGTGCTGATTAAACAGTCCGGTCTCAAAGAAGAGTAAAAGCATACGGAAGTTAAAAACCAAACGGAGGAAAGAAACATGAGCGTTATTTCAATGAAACAACTTTTAGAAGCAGGTGTTCATTTTGGACATCAGACAAGAAGATGGAACCCTAAGATGGCTCCTTACATCTACACAGAGAGAAATGGTATCTACATCATCGACTTACAGAAGTCTGTAGGAATGGTTGACGATGCATATCAGGCAGTTGCAGATATCGCTGCAAACGGTGGAACAATCCTGTTTGTAGGAACAAAGAAACAGGCACAGGATGCAATTAAGGCAGAAGCAGAACGCTGCGGTATGTTCTATGTTAATGAAAGATGGCTCGGCGGTATGCTGACTAACTTCAAGACAATCCAGAGCAGAGTACAGCGTTTAAAAGATATTGAAAGAATGTCCGAAGACGGAACATTCGACGTACTTCCTAAAAAAGAAGTAATCGAACTGAAAAAAGAATGGGCTAAGTTAGAGAAGAACCTTGGCGGAATCAAAGAAATGAAGAGAGTTCCAGATGCAATCTTCATCGTTGATCCTAAGAAAGAAAGAATCTGTGTCCAGGAAGCTCATACACTGGGAATCCCGCTGATCGGAATCTGTGATACAAACTGTGATCCGGAAGAACTGGATTACGTAATCCCGGGTAACGATGACGCTATCAGAGCTGTTAAATTAATCGTTTCCAAAATGGCTGATGCAGTAATTGAGGCTAATCAGGGAGCAGCAGGCGAAGAATATTATGAAGAAGCTGCAGATGAAGCAGTAGCTGAAGAGACTGTAGAAGCAGAGTAATTACGGACTTAAGATGCTTCAGCCTGTGGATACAGGTTGAAGCATTTTTGTAATAAGGGATTAGAAATATCAAAATAATCATAATGGAGGAATGAATCATGGCAATTACAGCAGGAATGGTAAAAGAATTAAGAGAAATGACAGGCGCAGGAATGATGGACTGCAAGAAGGCTCTGACAGAGACTAACGGAGACATGGATGCAGCAATCGAATTCCTGAGAAAGAACGGACAGGCTAAAGCTGAGAAGAAAGCAGGAAGAATTGCAGCGGAAGGTATCGTTAAGACAGTCGTTAAAGATGATAAAGTGGCAGCAATCGTAGAAGTAAATTCAGAGACAGACTTCGTTGCAAAGAACGCAGATTTCCAGAGCTTCGTAGAAGCAGTGGTAAATCAGGCAGCAGACTCAGATGCAGCAGATATGGATGCATTTATGGCTGAAGCATGGGCAGAGGACACATCTAAGACTGTAAAAGATGCATTGGTAGAAAAAGTTGCAGTTATCGGTGAAAACTTAAACATCAGAAGATTTGAAAAAGTTGTAACAGACGGATGTGTGGTTTCTTACATTCACGGCGGTGGACGCATTGGTGTCCTTGTTGAAGCAGAAACTGATGTAGTAAACGACGAAATCAGAACATGCTTAAAGAACGTAGCAATGCAGGTTGCAGCTATGTATCCGAAGTATGTATCCCGTGCAGAAGTATCTCAGGAATACATGGATCACGAAAAAGAGATTCTGTTAGCTCAGGCTAAGAAAGAGAATCCGGAGAAGCCGGAAAACATCATCGAGAAGATGATCATCGGACGTCTGAACAAAGAACTGAAAGAAGTTTGTCTGTTAGACCAGGCATATGTACAGGACAGCGACCTGACAGTTGCTAAGTATGTAGAGAAAGTAGCAAAAGAGAACAACGCTAACGTAACTGTTAAGAAGTTTGTTCGTTTCGAGACAGGAGAAGGTCTTGAGAAAAAACAGGAGGACTTTGCTGCTGAAGTGGCTGCCCAGATGGGTAACTAATTTTAGCCAACCCCTTAATGAGAAAATTGCCTTTTGTTTAAAGACAGAAAAGGAAGTTGTGAATATGAGGGCATATTGCGAAAGCAGTATGCCCTTGATTTTAAAAATATAGTAGATTCTTTAAAGCGTATCAAAAAAATGGCGTAGGTAATGGAAACATTTATCTGCGTTATTTTTTTACAAGTGATGAAATATAACAAAATGTGGCTTACTTAGACATGATATTCGGAGTGATTATGAAACTTCAAATGAGATTGTTAAAATTCTAAAGTTGATAATCGAACCCACATATATGCTTTTTCACTGTGATAAAATTGCTACAAAGGCGATATCATCAGCGATAGAACGTATTTCAGCATTGAAAAGTTTTGTTTTAATACTTTCAAAAAAGAAACTAATAGGGCATGATGGAACAGAGTATGATTCATATTTCATATTAGAGCAATAAATTGTTATTTGTATGGAGGTGTTTAACATGAATTTGTTTAAGACATTGAGGAATGAATTGAGTTATAAAGATGATTTACAGCTTGATGGTGCTTTTGCAGTAGCGCATGTGAATTATGATAAATCACCGATATTTAATAATATTGATAGTAGGAATCTGGCAAAGAATTCAAGAAGAAAAAGTATATCATCTAAGGAGAAAATAGAAGATGTTGTTGACTGTATAGAGTCTTTTGATGGAACAGAAAAGGATTTCAAAAAGGATGATAGAATATCATTATGGAAAAATTATTGGATGGAATATATAAATGTATTTGATAAACTTGTAGATTTATTACCAAATTCAGTAGCTACAATTTATGTTGGGAGACAGGCAATAGAAATTGGCTTTAAATATTTACTACTAAAAAAAACTGGGAAAATAAATATAACACACGATTTAGGGGAGTTATCTGCTTTACTCTTCATAGAATATGATATTAATGAAAGTTACATGGATTGGGTGGATGTGTTTTGTGAAAAGTTTTGCAAGTATATTGAGGGTGGAAATGTTGAGTATTTTAGATATCCGGAATATAAAAAAAATACATATTTTGCAGGTAATCGCTTAGACATAGAATGGTTATCTTATAATTTTGCTTTGATTATATTGAAGTTAGTTCATTTTGCTGATTTAGACATTCAAGTTTAGCATAACATAAAAACAGCCCTATTCTCATTTTTTTGAAAAATAGGGCTAGATGGGTTATATTTACTTAGATAAAGTTGTATTAACCCTAAAATTTAACCTTTGGTGAATTTGTTAAAATCGGGAACAGTTTTAAGTCCATCATTTGTTTTGGATTTTTTTAACTCTTTATACTGAGATGGTGTCATTCCATAAATCTTCTTGAAAAGCCGGTTAAAGTAAAACTGATCGTTAATGCCTACGGCTTCTGCTATCTCCCAAAGCATAAGATTGTTTTCTGAAATAAGGGCAGCGGCTTTCTCCATACGCAGTGAGTGAATATACTGTACAATGCTAGTACCTGTGTCGTCTTTAAAGATTTTACATAGATAGTTTTCACTGATTCCGATGGAAGCAGAAAGCTCAGTTAATGTAATCTTTTCATGATAGTGATTTTGGATATAGCAGATACATTCGACTACTTCTTTTTTATAAAAGCGAGTGTCATTTCTGATAAAGCTGTGTATTTGGGTAAAAAATTCATATAAAACAAGACTTAATTCGGTTAAATCAGTACAAGTTTCGATAGAAGTCTGGAGTTCGGTTAAATTTATATAGCTTGAAGCAGAAAGCGTAAGCTCCATATAACTGCACATTCTGTATATATAGCTTTTTAATATCTCAGGATGTATTCTTTCGGTTTTGCATTTTTCCATGAATAAATCAAAATCCTTGATGGAGTCTGCATGCTCACTCTTTGAGAGGGACGTCAGCAGTTCAGAGGCAAAGGAACGGTAATCCATAAAGTTAAAAAAGTGTTGCAGAGAAAGTTCTTCTATGTATACAGGCGAGAAATTGTCATAAAAACAAGAGAGGGATGCTTCAGCGCATTTGAAACCAATATCCTTAAGCTTTTCAAGAGGCATGGCAGTTCTTGTCACAATAATGTAGAGGGAAAGTGATAAAAATTGTGAGAAACAGCTATATATATGCTGACCTAGTTCCCAGACGGTAAGTTCTGTTTCCGCGGCTGCCTTCTCAGGGTATAGGATAATGAGGCTATTGATATTCATTTGTATAAAACTGTCAGAAGGCAGATAATTGAAATTTTCCAAAAGAAGGTTCTTAATAATTGAAGGTGACAGAAGTTCTCCTCTCTTGTTTGTGAATTTTTTTTGGAAGGGCTGTGTAATATAGCAAATATAATAGGCGGAGTTCTCCTGAATTTGGTAGTTCCTCAGCTTTTCATAAGTGAAATCTGTGTCCGTAAAATAGGTTTTCAAAAGAAGCTCGTTAAATGAGGGGTCATAAACGGAGCTTTCTCTTGTGTTTTGTATGGGAGATAATAAGTCAGCGCAATTTTTTAGCTGTTCTAACAGATCATCTTTATTCAAACTGATTTTTAACATATAGTCTACGGCACCTGATTTCAATGCCTGCCGAACATATTCATAATCTCCATAGTTGCTCAGTACGAGAATTTTACCCGGATAGCTTTGGCTTTTTAACGCTTTTATTAACTCCAGACCATCCATAACCGGCATTTTTAAATCTGTAATGATGATGTCCGGCTGAAATTTATTGACGAGGGAAAGGGCCTCCTTTCCGTCAGACGCAGAGGCACAGATGGAGAAACCAAATTCTTCCCAGTTTAGGAGCGTTTTCAATGCTATCTTAACCATTGGTTCATCATCAACTATTAGTATCTGATACATAACTACCTCCAATATTTTTAAGTGTTTGTGGCTGGGTGGCAGGCAAAGTAATCGTACAGCAGGTTCCTGCCCCGGGTTTGCTTTTGATTTGAAAGTTCCCTTGTGCTTTATAAATTCTGGATATTCTTTCTTGCACATTTTGAATCCCTATTGAAATCCGCTGGCCTTTCTTATCCTCGCGAGGGCGGTCAGAATCAAAGCCTTTTCCGTTATCAGAAACGGTGATGAGCATATAGCCATTACTGCAAAAGGCAGATACAGTAATTAAAATCATTTTTCCGTTATTATAAGTGCCATGATAGATTGAATTTTCTACTAAAGGCTGAAGGATAAAACGTGGAATCCTGAAATCATCGAGTTCAGGGGGAAGTTCATATAGCACTTCAAACTTATTTAGGTACCGGACTTTCTGGATTTGGATATAATAGTTTAGTATGCGTATTTCTTCTGACAAGCATACAAATTCTTCATTGTTAATTAAAGAACTCTTTAGGATTTCGGATAAGGAAGTTATCATTTCTTCTAAAACAGGTACTTGATTGAGTTCGGCTATCCACTTCAAGGTACTGAGTGTATTAAATAAAAAATGAGGGTTAATCTGATATTGCAGCATCTGAATTTCTAAGACTCTTTTCCGCTCTTCGTCTTTTTTAATTAAGGACAGCAGCTGCTGGTTTTTATCTAACATCTGATTGATGTTTATGGATAGAAAGGCCAGTTCATCGTCTGCATCAATCTCAATGCGCGAGGAAAAGTTTTCTGTACGGATATCTTTACATACATCTACTGCATTGTGTATGGGGCGCATTATAGTATGGTATAAAAGTGTACTTAGCAATATACAGATACCCAAAATCAATAAAATAAACAGGACAACGGTAGGAATAATTTTATATGCTTCTTCCCGGATATAGGAAAAGGGGATAGAAGAGATGATATAGGAATTAAGTGTCTTGTTTTTGGTATAGACCACGAGATAAGAGGCATCTTTGTTCTGATAAGTAAAAAAATTATCACGTATATCAGAGGGGTTATGGGTTAAGATTTCATCCAAAATTTCATTGTTATAATAAGGCTCGTTTCTTTTAATGGCCTCATGATTCGAGGTCAGGACAGTACCGTCTGTGTTTAATATAACAAGAGTAGAATCATTGCCTAAATCTGCAGCGGACAGGATGTCATTTGTAAAAATCTGTTCGCTGATAAATAGTAAAGTATATCCAAGCGGTGTGTTCATGTTTTGCGTACTATTAATTCTATGCCCCAGAATGATAATGTTCTGCCCCATAAATGTGTTGACATAGGACCAGCTGGCATCTGGTTTTTGCTGGTCAGTTTTATCCATAATATCCTGATAGGCAGAGAAGGAGATATCATCGTATCCCATGTCATAAATAAAAGTATTGTGATTATCCAATATTTTGATGGTTTTCATAAAGGGAGGGTATACAATTGTATCACTGATAAGACTGTTCATATGGCGGCTGATAATCTCCTGTTTTTTTTCGGACAGAACAGTATCGTTAGAAAGAAAGTCCTGTATCGTTGGATCAATACTCAGTTTTCCACCTAAATATTGATAATCTTCCAAGGTAGCATCAATAGTCTTACTGATTTGCAGCAGGGCTGTGAGGTTAGCCTGTCCCAATTTATCTGTTACGGCATCAGAATAGGCTGAGTAAAAATAGAGCGATATGATTAAAAGCGGTAATATGCTGATCAGAAAAAAGCTTCCGATTAAACGTGTGCTAATGTTCAAACGGCGAGTATACTTTATTATAAGAGAAATAAATTTTGTCATAATGATATCACCCTAACATTTTGTATTAGGTATCTGTTATATGTCCGGAGCAGATACGTTATGAAATAATGTGGTTTCATAAAATATTATACATGATTCATAAAAAAAAGGTAGAGACAAACTTAAGATTAGATATGAAGATTGTCCATAAAAAGTTAAGAAAAAGAAGAATGTACAAAAAAGAGTGAAAATCCTTCATGTAAACCGAAAGTGAAAAATGATAAATTAAATTTATAAAATAAGTAGAGGAGAGATACCTATGAGAAAGAAGATTTCAATTATTTTGGCGGCTGCATTATGTATTACCAGTTTAGCAGGATGTGGTAATGGAAAAGAGGAGAAAACAGCAGATTCGGATACGAAGCAAGTAAAGACAGAAGCTGGTACGGAGGAGGACAGTGTTTCAGGAGAGCTTAATATCGCTGTCTTTCAAGGCGGAATGGGGGATGCCTATTGGAACGAGATTGTGAAAATGTTTGAAGCAAAGTACCCTGAGGTTAAGGTAAACATGAATATTAATCCTAAAATTGGGGAAATCATTAAACCTCAGATTGTAGCAGGAAACGTACCGGACTTTATTTCTTTGAATATGGGTGAAGCAAGCGGTGTTATGGATTCACTTGTCAAAGAGAAGGCATTGCTGGACTTGACAGATATTTTTGAGGAAACGCTGGAGGGTGATACACAGCCGCTGAAAGACCGCTTTTTGGATGGAATTATAGGCAGCAAAGCGACATCCCCCTATGATGACGGGAAAATTTATCTTGCGCCTTTTGACAGTGGTGCAATGGGATTAGTCTATAACAAAGCACTGTTTGAAGAGAAGGGATGGGAGCTGCCGGAGACTTGGGAGCAGTTTATGGCATTGGGCGAGACGGCCCAAAATGATACTTATATGGTGGGCGACAAGGAAGTTACAGGCAGGGCATTACTTGCTTATCCGGGAATCCATCCGCAGTATATGAGAAACATTCTTTTCCCGGCAGTTGCACAAAACGGCGGCAGTGAGGCTGTCAATGCATTTTCTAATTATGAGGAGGGTTATGCGGATAATGCAAAGACAATTGAATATCTACAGGTGATTCCTGAACTTGTTGAAAAGGGATATCTGTTGGAAGGTACTGTGGCATTAAATCACACACAATCTCAGACAGAAATGATGTTAGGAAAAGCTCTTTTCATTCCGTCTGGTGCATGGATGGTGAATGAAATGAAAGATGCCCCGCGTGAAGAAGGATTTGAATTTGGAATGATTGCAATGCCTTCTATGAAAGAAGGGGACAGCAAATATATTGCTTCAAGCTGTGAGCAGTTCTCCATTCCGGCAAAAGCAAAGAACCCAGAAGCTGCAAAGGCTTTTCTGCGATTTTTATATACAGATGATTCTGTAAAAGCATTGGCCGAGCATGCAAGTGCATTATATGCATTGAAGGACGCGAAAGAAATCTGCAAAGATATCTTAGATGATGAGGTCTATAATATGTATGAGGCATATGAGGATGCGGAAGCAGTGCTTGTTTATACAGCACCATTGCCACAGGGATGTAATGTGGATGTGAATCAGGAATTGTATCACAAATGCTTTACAAAAGTTATAGATGGCAGTATGACGGTTGAAGAATGGATGCAGAGTATTGAAAAGGCATTTGCAGAAATCAGAAGCTTAAAATAGGGGAGTAAGAAGAGGCCGTTTGTACGGCCTCTTTTAAGAAGGAAGGAGCAGTGTATGAACAAAAAAAGAATGAAAACTAAAATACCGGTATTTTTTATTGCGTTCAGTGTTATACCCCCTGTTGCACTGATGGTCTTATTTATGATTATGCCAACAATTGAGGCATTCAGACTGTCATTTACAAATTCCACGGGTATGGGAGGTTCTTATGATTTTATAGGCCTGAAGAATTATATATATATGTTTCAAGACTCTTTATTTATACTATCTCTAAAAAACACTATAAAGCTCATGGCGGTTATACCATTAATTACGGTCATTTTAGCGCTTATTTTTGCTTTTGTACTAACACAGACAAAGTTGAAGGAGAGGGGCATTTACCGGGTAATTTATTTTATGCCGAGTATCATTTCCTTAACGGTTATTGGTATTATTTTTTCTTTTATTTTTAACCCGACAATGGGATCTCTCAACAATATGCTTACAAAAGTTGGCTTAGGTCAACTAGCTTTAGCATGGCTGGGCGATTCAAGGACTGCACTGTGGTGTATTGGGGTAACGTTAGTATGGCAGTCAACAGGATACTATATGGTAATGCATATTGCTGCTATAGACGGGATATCGCCAGACATAATGGAAGCAGCAACGATTGACGGAGCAGGCCAATTTCAGAAATTAGTTAAGATTATACTGCCTCTCCTAAAAAATATTATTGGGATTACTTATGTATTATCTTTATCAGGGACACTGGCACTTAGCTTTATTCTCTCAAAGGTAATGACAGCGGGCGGACCATCCGGGTCGTCAACGGTATTGCTCCAATACATGTATCAGCAGGCATTCACAAATTCTAATTTTGGCTATGCTATGGCAATTGCAATATTTACGCTGATTATTTCAATTAGTCTTTCGGTGATTTCCAGAGGACTGACAAACAGAGAATAGGAGAGTAGTTATGATGAAATGCGTAGTAAAGAAATGGATCAGCAGAGTTTGCCTTATATTTTTCGCTTTCTTATTTTTATACCCGATGATGTGGAATCTGTGGTCTTCGTTTAAAAGTAATACAGAATTTCTGACGGCCCCTTTTGATTTCCCGAAAGGGATTGAAATAGATAATTATGTCAGAGCATTTACAAAGGCCAATATGGGAGCTTATTTTTTGAATTCATTGTATGTGGTAATTGCAGCAACTGCTTTGACATTACTGTTTGTGATACCGATTTCCTATGTTCTGGCAAGGTATAAGTTCAAAGGCTCCAAAATAATACTGAACTTTTTTATGTGCTGCATTTTTATACAGGCCACCTATATTATGGTGCCACTGTTTTTACAATTAAATACGATGAACTTATTGGATAATCTGACTGCTATGAGTCTGGTTTATGCCGTTTTTCGTTTCCCGTTTTCTATTTTTCTTTTGGTCGGATTTATGAAGGGGATACCGATTGCTTATGAGGAGGCGGCGCAAATAGACGGATGCAGCAGAATCAGAATTTTAATCAGTATTATTATACCTATGGCAAAACCGGGGATTGTTACCGTGGGAATGCTTTCAGCAATGGCGTATTGGAATGAATATCCTTTGGCACTTGTCCTTATTCAGTCCGAAGAGAAGAAAACGCTTCCGGTTGGACTGGCAAATCTGTATGAAGTACAACAATATGCAACAGATTGGAGTGCCTTATTTGCGGCGTTGATTATTGTATTGGTACCAACTATTCTAATCTATCTTCTTGGACAGAAGCAGCTTATCGGAGGCGTTGGAATGGGCGGTATTAAAGAGTAGGGAGGGGACAGAATGAATGTATATGAAAGACTTGCACCGGCACGAAGGGAGTGTTTACTTAGGAAAGAAGGCTGGTATATATGGGGTGCTTCTGTATGCAGATATCAGGATAAATATTATATCTTTGCTTCCGGTTGGGAAAAACAGTATAAATTTCAGGGGTGGGTAAAGCACTCAACTATTTTTAAAGGCGTTTCAGACAGACCGGAGGGGCCGTTTAAGATTTTGGGCGAGATGGAGGAATTGAAACAGCAGGAGTGGTCATCGGAGGTTTTACATAATCCTACGGTATGCAAGGTGGGAGATACATATTATTTGTTTTATGTAGGGACAAGATATCATGTGGATGGTCGGACTTGTGTATTGCCGGATGACTATGAAGTTTACCGTTATAATCAGAGGATCGGGGTTGCTGTTTCCGAAAACCCAATAGAAGGTTTTCGGCCTGTTAAAGAAAATCCAATCTTAGACATCAGTGAAAGCGGATGGGACAGTACCTATGTGACGAACCCTTCCGTTTGGGCAGAGGATGGAAAAATCTACATGGTCTATAAGGCATTGATACAAGACCGGCTTCCAGACATTGTGATGAAGCTGGGACTCGCAGAGGGGGAGAAGGTAGCTGGACCCTACCGGAGGATATTGGACCATCCCTTGCTGCAGTATAATATTGAAGATCCCTTTATTTGGAAAGAAGAAGGGTACTATCACCTGCTTGCAAAAGACATGACTGGTGAACTGGCAGGAAAGCCAGACGAAGCTGTGGTGTTAGAGTCTTCTGATATGAAGAAATTTGCCTGGCGAGAGAAAAGAGCGGCTTACTCAACTGAAATTGAATGGGAGGATGGGGTGGAGTATTATCAAAATGTGGAACGCCCGCAAATTTATTTTGAAGAAGGGAAACCAGTGTGTCTTTACAATGCGGTAAGAACGAAGGATGATGGCAGTTTTAACGTAGCGAGGAGATTTCGATGAACAGACCAAATATTATCTTGATAATGACTGACCAGATGCGGGGAGACTGTATGTCTGTGGCAGGGCATAAAGATGTTAAAACCCCTAATTTAGATACTCTTGCATTAAAAGGAATTCGATATCCGAATGCTTATTCAGCGTGTCCTTCCTGTGTTCCGGCACGTGCGGCAATGTTTACGGGAATGAAGCAGGAACATCATGGACGTGTAGGGTACGAGGATCGGATTACATGGGACTATCCTCATACACTGGCAGGAGAATTGGCGAAAAACGGATATTATACACAGGCAGTCGGAAAGATGCATGTACATCCCCAAAGGAATTATATGGGATTTCACAATGTAATACTGCATGACGGTAATTTGACTGCCAATAGAGCGATGAGCCTTTCATTTTATGAACATCAGGAAAATTGTGATGATTATTTTTATGACTTGAAAAAGAAAAAAGGTATATCAGCAGATTTGTATGATGTAGGAATAGACAGCAATTCCTGGGTGGCCAGACCGTGGATGTATGAAGAGAATCTGCATCCAACGAATTGGGTGACAGAACAGGCAATTGATTTTCTGAGGAGAAAAGACCCGAATCGGCCTTTCTTCCTATATTTGTCATATGTACGTCCCCATCCTCCATTTGATGCACCGCCATGTTTTTGGGATATGTATGAGAATATGGAATTGAAGTCCCCTGTAGTTGGGGACTGGGCAGATGAAGAGAATTTGAAAGAAAAGGGGCTTATCTTAGATTCTGATACGGGTCCTGTGGATAAAGAGATGGTAAAAAGAGCGCAGCAGGGATATTATGCATGCATTTCACATGTGGATAATCAAATCGGCCGGTTTATGCTGGCATTAGACCGATATGGGATTTCTGAAAATACTGTGATACTTTTCACATCGGACCATGGAGAGCTTCTTGGTGATCATTATACATTCCGCAAGGTGCGCCCTTATCAGGGAAGTGTTAACATTCCGTTATTCATCAGTCTGCCGGATAAGAATACATGGGGGAGCGTATCAGATGATCTGGCAGAACTTCAGGATATTCTGCCGACTATTGTGAAATTGGCAGGGGGAGATATTCCGAAATTGGCAGATGGAGAAGATCTGCTGGATATTAGCCGTGGAAAAAGAAAATACATTCATGGAGAACATAGCGGATTTGGGGGTGAATATGAGATAGGAAATCAGTATATTGTAACAAAAAAGGATAAATATATCTGGTTTATGGAAAGTGGGAGAGAACAATATTTTAATTTGGAAGAAGACAGGTTTGAAGTTCATGATGGGATTCAGGAACCTGAATATCAGGAACGAATCTCTGAGCTTAGGAAAATTTTGATTCAGGAGCTGCAAAACAGAGAGGAAGGATATGTGAAAGGGGATCGCCTTATTGCAGGAAGAAAACAGCAGAATCTACTACTGTATAATGAAAAATCTTAGAAATACCGACAATAAAATTCAGGCACCGCTGAAAATCGTTTAAAATCACGTATTTAAAAATGTTCATCATTTTTTGAACATTTTTCCTAAATTCCGCACTATGTAAAAAAAAAATCTCGTTTATAATAATTATAGTTACTGTTAAATAATCCGGCACATTATAGAATCTCCCCTTGAAAGGTTAATTCTATGATGTACCGGTTTGTTTTCACACATATTTACAGCAGTAGCAGAAGATTGAATGGAGGTTTCAAGATGTCTAAAATGCAATCAATTATTCAGGTTAATTCAGAGCCTTTTATCATGCTGGCAGGAGAGGTTCACAATTCGAATTCGTCATCAGTGGAGGTGATGGAGCCCATCTGGCAGAAAGCGGAAAACTTAGGAATGAATACGCTGCTTTTGCCTGTGACGTGGGAAATGCTGGAGCCCGCAGAAGGGGAATTTGACTTCACGCTTGTAGATGGTTTAATCCGGCAGGCCAGAGGATATGGGATGCATATTTGTTTCTTGTGGTTTGGTGCATGGAAAAATGCACAGTGCTATTATGCACCAGAATGGGTGAAAAGTAATCCGCAGCGTTTCTGGCGTGCTGAGGTACAAAAAGGAAAGAAAAAAACCAACCTTGCAAATTTCTATGGCATGCCCTATACAACGCTGTCCAGTCATTGTGAAGCAACCGTAGAAGCGGACAGCAGGGCGTTTGCCATGCTGATGCGGCATATCCGGGAAGTAGATGAGAAAGAGCATACAGTCATCATGATGCAGGTGGAAAATGAATCAGGACTGCAGGGGGCAGCAAGGGAGCATTCTGATTATGCAGAAGAATTTTTCCAAAAAGAGGTTTCATCTGAATTTGCAGAGTATATGAGACAAAACGTTGCTGAAATGAATCCTGAGGTCAGAGCTGCAGTTGAGGCCGGAAAAGAAGCCGGGTCGTGGGAAGATGTGTTTGGACTGGCAGCGGAAGAGATATTTCAGGCATATTCGGTGGCAAAATATATAGACCGTGTTGCAGCGGCGGGAAAGCAGGAGTACAATCTGCCGATGATGGTGAATGCGTGGCTCGATAAAGGGCAGGAGGCAGGCATGTATCCAAGCGGCGGACCGGTAGCGAAGATGATGGAAGTGTGGAAATACTGCGCCCCTCATATTGATGTATTCGCTCCGGACATTTATGTACAGAACTTTTGTGAAGTTTGTGATGAGTATACAAAACTTGGAAATCCCCTTATTATCCCGGAAACAGCAGTCCATGGCCATGCCGGCCCCCGCCTTGTTTATGTGATTGGCCATTATCATGCAGCCGGGTTTGCACCATTTGGGTTTGAGGATTTGGGCCAGACACTTACGGCAGCAGACAGCTATCTTTTTGGTGTGGATACTTCTGACCCTCTGCTAAGCACGCCTCAGAACGAGGAAGAATATGCCTGGTACAACAGGACACTGCATTCGATGATGCCGGTGCTTGTATCTCGTTATGGCACAGAAAACCTGCAGGCAGTAATCAGTGAACGCCCGGAACAGGACATGATGATGTTTGGACAGTATGGATTTAAGATTATGATGGATTCCCCTCTGTGCACGAGAAAAGACGGCGTATGTCTTGCGGTGAAAGTGGATGAGGATGAATTCTATCTTATTGCAAATGGGTGTATGGTAGCTCCTTTTTCTGCAAATCCAAAGAAACCCCATCTTGATATACTGGCATTGGAAGAAGGGGAGATCAGGGAAGGCAGATGGCATATGAGACGCAGGCTTAATGGTGATGAAGTGGCGGCAATGCGGTATAACAGCCCGACACTATTGAGGATAAAACTGTTTACATATGAATAGAATCATGCAGAATTTATGACAGATAAAGGAGATAAAAAAAGAATGAGAAAGATTATTGAACTGAAAGAAGCATGGAACTTTGTGAAAACAGCCGGAACACCGGAAGAAGCCGTAAATGCACAGGGAATGGAAGTGACCCTCCCGCATACATGGAACGCTGTGGACGGGCAGGACGGCGGTAATGATTATTACAGAGGGACCTGCTGGTACACAAGGAAAATTGAGAAACCTGTGTTGGAAGAAAACGATCATGTGTACCTTGAATTCCTTGGCGCCGCAATGACTGCCGATGTGTTCTGGAACGGTGAGAAATTAGCGCATCATGAAGGCGGATATTCTACATTCCGTGTAGACGTCACCGGACATTTACAGGAAGTAAATGACCTGGCAGTTGCGTTGGATAATGATGATAATGATCATGTATATCCGCAGAAAGCAGATTTTACATTTTATGGTGGGCTTTACCGAATGGTGAATCTGATTGTGGTTCCGAAGGCACACTTTGATCTGGACTATGCAGGCGGGAATGGAATCGCGGTTACTCCGGAAGTACATTGCGATGAGAACAGGGTACCGACCGGAAAAGCGACTGTCACAGTTGAAGCATGGGTAAAAGGAAGCGACGGCCCGGTTGCCATTACGATTACCGGGGAGGATTCCCGGCAGCAGACTGCAGAAGTGATTGATGGGAAGGCAACGGCAGTGTTTACATTGGAGAATGTCCATCTATGGGATGGTGTAAAGGATCCGTATTTATACACTGCAAAGGCAGAACTGGAAAGCGGAGATGCCGTGGAGACACGGTTTGGGTGCAGAAGCTTTTATGCGGACCCGCAAAAGGGATTTGTGCTTAATGGAAAGGTATATCCGCTCCGCGGTGTGAGCCGTCATCAGGACCGGGCAGGTGCCGGAAATGCACTGACTCTGGACATGCATAGGAAGGATATGGAAATAATCAAAGAAATTGGGGCGAATACCCTGCGCCTTGCGCATTATCAGCATGCACAGGAATTCTATGACCTCTGTGATGAATACGGGATGGTCGTATGGGCTGAGATTCCCTTTATCACACTTTTCTTAAAGAACGGGCGGGGGAATACCTTAAGCCAGATGAGGGAACTGGTGGTTCAGAATTACAATCATCCATCCATTGTATGCTGGGGACTTTCGAATGAGATTACGGCGGCGAGTCCGGTGAATGAGACGCTGCTTGAGAACCACAGGGCCCTGAATGATCTGTGCCACGAATTAGACAAGACACGTTTTACCACGATGGCCAACGTATTCATGCAGGAAACGGACAGTCCGCTTCTTGAGATTCCGGATGTGAACAGCTATAATCTTTATTTTGGCTGGTATCTGGGTGAATTGGAGCAGAACGATGAATTTTTCGATGAATATCATAAGAAGTATCCGGACCGCTGTATTGGATTTTCGGAATATGGTGCTGATGCGAACCCACAGTATCACAGTACTGCACCAACTCATGGCGATTATTCTGAGACATATCAGACAATTTACCATGAACACATTCTGAAGATGATTGAAGAACGGCCATATCTCTGGGCGACCCATGTGTGGAATATGTTTGATTTTGCGGCAGACGGACGGGATGAAGGCGGCAAACATGGCGTGAACCAGAAAGGTCTTGTGACGATGGACCGAAAACTGAAAAAGGATGCTTTTTATCTGTACAAGGCTTACTGGAATAAAGAGGATGCTTTCGTCCATATCTGCGGACGCCGCTATATAGACCGGACGGAAGAAAATACAGAGGTAAAAGTATATTCCAATCAGGACGAGGTCTCTCTGTATGTGGACGGTAAACTGTCTGATACTAAGAAGGGCAGCCGGATCTTCTGTTTCACAGTTCCGATCTCTGCGGATCATGAGATTACAGCAAAATCAGGAAACTGTTCGGATACCATTCACATCCGTAAAGCAGAGCAGGCTAATCCGGATTATGTGATGGGGGAGATAAAAGATGTAATCAATTGGTTTGATGATGAGGAATACAAACCAGATTTCTATTCCATCAAGGATACTATGGCAGAATTACAGGCAAGTCCAAAAGCCGGGGTGATTTTAGGTCAGCTGATGCAGCAGGGCGCCGGTGCAAGAGGAGATGTGGCAGAGAGTGTAAAGGATAACCCAAATCTGGTCCGCATGATGGGCAGAATGACTCTGGAGAGTATGCTGGGACACATGAAAGACAGCATAACAGAAGAGCAGGTAAAAGGACTGAACCGTATGCTCCAGCAGATTAAAAGGGGAGAATAAAATTAGAAAGGAAGCTTCAATATGAATTATTATTGCAATCCCATTAATATGAATTACCGTTACCAGTTTAATGATGACCCGCGCAGAGAAGGGATACAGGTCGCAAGGGAGGCTGCGGATCCCTCTATGATATGCTTTCAGGGCAGTTATTATATCTTTGCATCCATGCAGTTAAGCGTGTGGGTATCCAAGGACCTTGTCCACTGGGAGAGCCACAGGCTGCCGGAAGAACTGCCTTTGTATGATTATGCGCCGGATGCCAGGGTAGTGGGGGAGTATGTATATTTTTGTGCTTCCAGACGTGGAGAAGTGTGTGATTATTACCGGACAAAGGATATACTAAAGGGGCCTTATGAAAAAATAGAGGGCACATTTGATTTCTGGGACCCAAACCTGTTTTGTGACGATGACGGGAGACTATATTTTTACTGGGGCTGTTCCAATGTAACGCCTCTGTGGGGTGTGGAACTGGATCCGGTTACCATGCATCCGCTTGGCGAACGGAAGACATTAATTACCGGAGATGCATGGAGCAAAGGGTATGAGCGCGCAGGGGAAAACCACAGTAAGCCGCCGAAAAGTGACGAAGAGACAGAGGCTGCTTTTCAGCAGTTCTTAAAAGCACAGGGGACCTCGGCAGCCGACACCCCTGATGAATATATACCTTTAATCAAAGGGATGCTCAGTGATAAGCCGTATATTGAAGGGGCATGGATGGACAAGTATCAGGGAAAATATTACCTGCAGTATGCATGTCCGGGAACCCAGTACAATATTTATGCGGATGGGGTGTATGTGGGTAACAGTCCGCTGGGACCATTTGAACTGGCGGAAAATAATCCATACTCTTATAAACCGGGCGGATTCATCAGAGGGGCCGGACATGGATCAACAATGAAGGATATACAGGGGAACCTGTGGCATGCTTCTACCATGCAGATTAGCATCAACCACGATTTTGAACGTCGTGTCGGACTCTGGAGGGCCGGGTTTGACGAAGACGGGGAACTTTTCTGCAACCAGCGTTATGGAGACTGGCCGGCAGCGGTGGGAGAAAGGAAGGCAGACCCGTGGGAGGAACCGAAGTGGTATTTGCTGAGTTATAAGAAAAAGGCAGAGGCATCCTCATATGAAGAAGGCAGGGAACCCATGTATGCTGCGGATGAAAACGTACAGACATGGTGGCGCGCTGAAACAGCGGATCCCGGGGAGTGGCTGCAGCTAGACTTAGGAGAGGAATACGATGTTCATGCGGTTCAGATTAATTTTGCAGATGACAAAATTGATATAGCGGTACCGGGAAAAATCCGGGGGACAACGCAGGCGCGCTATATTGATGAAGCCGATTATGTTACCCGCTGGAAATTGGAAGGGTCACTGGATGGAGAAACATATTTTGTTGTTGAAGATAAGTCCCAGGCCGGGACAGACCTGCCACATGACCTGGTTATCAGAGAAGACGGAATTTGTGTACGTTTCCTGAGACTTACAATATATGAAATTCCCTATGCACAAAAACCCTGCATTTCAGGTCTGCGTGTCTTTGGAACAGGAAATGGGGAGAAGCCGGCTGTACCGGAATTTCTGGCTGAGCGGATCAGTGATATGGATATGAAGGTGGCGATACAGGGTGAAAACGCGGTTGGCTATAATATTCTCTGGGGAAGCAGCCCGGAAAAACTTTATCATAGCTTTATGGTTTTTGGTACAGAACAAATTGTGGGTGCACTGGTAGCGGGTAGAGAGTACTATGTCCGTGTAGACGCATTTAATGAAAATGGGATTACTGAAGGGAAAGCAGTACGATTAAGGGGCGGTAAAAAATGAAGTGACTTTTGTGAAAACCTTAATTCAAATAGGAGATAAAATTTATACTAACAGTATAATGACAAATCGGTTTTCATGTGTTATATTGATGTAGAACAAGGAAAAGCGGGCAAGGATAGTCCGGAGAAAGGAAGCAAATATGATGACAGCAATGATAAATGTAAATCTGTTTAATAGTGAACGCTGCTATGGTCTTGATAAAGAACATAGTTTCCTTTTTGTGTGTTCCGATAAGTTAAGCAGATTGAAGCGTCAGGGCTGAAATCAGGTGTAATAGATATGTTTATTGACCGCTTATCTTATGGATAGGCGGTTTTTTAATTTCATAGGAAAGTACGTCCTATGAAATTAAAAGCCCTCCGGGGGATGCGCACTGCGGCGTATAAGGTAGATGTCGCGATGCGACCGCCGCAGGCGCGAGTTTCGCAAGCGAAACTCTATTTTATGTAGAGAAGGAGGAGAGCGCAGCGATGTTAGAGATAAAAGGTGCAAAGACAACTGCTGTTTGTTACGCAAATATTATTGAGGAAGAAGCAATCGAACAGATCCGCAGAATGTGTGATCAGGATTTTACGGAAGGCTGCCGTGTCAGGATTATGCCGGATGTCCATGCAGGAAAAGGCTGTACGATTGGAACGACTATGACTGTAAATGGGAAAGCAGTGCCCAATGTTGTAGGTGTAGATATTGGATGTGGAATGTATACGGTGAATCTTGGAAAACAGGAGATCAATCTGGGAAAATTTGATGAAGCATGTCATTTTATTCCATCTGGGAAAAATGCCTGGGAAGGAAGGCAGGAGAGGTTTGATTTGACGGAACTTCGATGTTACCGTTCTTTACAAAAAACAAAATGGATCGGGAGAAGCCTTGGGACTTTAGGAGGCGGGAACCACTTTATTGAGATTGACCGGGCAGCAGATGGGACGAATTATCTTGTGATCCATACAGGAAGCCGGAACCTTGGGAAACAAGTGGCTGAGATTTATCAGCAGCTTGCCATCGAATTACATCAGGGGAAAGAGGAATATTTTAAAAAGAAAGATGCGCTGATTGCAGAATACAAAGCAGCAGGGCGAAGAAAAGAAATCCAGCAGGCATTGAAAGAGCTCCATTGGAAGAATAAACCATTGTTTATTCCGGAAGACCTCTGCTATGTGTATGGAAGTTACTTAGAGGATTATCTGCATGATGTAGATATTTGCCAGAAATTTGCCCTCAGAAATAGAGAATTATTGTCAGAGATATTACTTGATCGATGCGGATTGGAAGGAAAAGACGTATTCCATACGATTCATAACTATATTGATGTGGATGAAATGATTTTGCGAAAAGGAGCAATCGCGGCACATAAAGGGGAAAAGGTGCTAATTCCGATTAATATGCGGGATGGAAGTATTCTGGCAGCAGGAAAGGGAAATCCGGAATGGAACTTTTCGGCTCCTCATGGTGCAGGGCGTCTGATGTCCAGAACAAAGGCAAAAGCAACACTGAGTCTGGAAGCATATAAAGATGCTATGATAGGAATTTATACGACTTCCGTCAATGAAGCAACATTAGATGAGGCTCCATTTGCGTATAAGTCTTTAGAAGACATTATTGATGTGATTCGGGATTCTGTAGATATTATTGATATTATGAAACCAATTTATAATTTTAAGGCGTCAGACTGATTTTTTTCTGTGTCAGTCTGACGACCGGCACAGAAAGGAGAGAAGAGGCCATGTCAGGTTTTCCAATGATTGATATGGTGAGGACAGGGGAGAATATTTTAAAATTGAGACAGCAGAAAAAGCTGTCAGTAAAGGAGCTACAGCTTATTTTCGGTTTTGAGACACCACAGGCAATTTATAAGTGGCAGCATGGAACTGCATTGCCTACGGTGGATAATCTGGTGATTTTATCGATTATTTTTGAGGTGAAAATGGAGGATATTCTTGTTTTGTCTGAGAAAAAAGAGATGAAAATGTGTGAGAGATATCTGAGGTATGTTTTCTCCTAAATAAAAGAGGGAGAGACTCGAAGGTTCTCCCCCTGGGTACAGGCTTCGCAAGTTTTCGTAAAACGATTACTTAATGAATTTATTATCAATTGTATCTCTGTTGTAACGCCAGCCCAATTAACCGGTCTGCCTGACCTACCATAAACAGAGGAATGTTCAGCATATCACCATCCAGTTTCAGGTTATCCAGAGAGAACCGGACACGGAGCTTTACTTGATCCGGGAACAGTTCCTTGAACTTCTTAAGACTTTTGCTAGTGATATTGGTTTCGGATTTGACCTCTACAGGGAAAATATCGTTTTCCCGCTGAATCAGGAAATCAACCTCATAAGGAGGATTTGTCTGTGTCCAATACCGGGGTACGACTTCAAATTGTGTGACCAGGGTCTGAAGCACATAGTTCTCGGTCAGTGCCCCCTTAAACTCTGTAAACAGGCGGCTGCCTTCACCAAAGGCAGTAGGAGCCAGATGTGCCAGACGCCGGAGCAGCCCCACATCCACAAGGTAAATCTTAAAAGCTGAAAGGTCGTCATAGGCAGCAACAGGAAGGCCGGGAGCAGAACTTCGGTAGATTTTATACACCAGGCGGGCATCTACCAGCCATTGCAGGGCATCCTCGTATTCACGGGCTCTTGCCCCTTGTTTGACTACTTTATAGATAAATTTTTTGTTCTCCCTCGCCAGTTGGGACGGTATGGACTTCCAGATCATCGAAATCTTCGGGAACTCACTGATATTAGGGTGTTTCGCAAAGTCACGCTCATAGGCGCCAATGATTCCGGACAGGGCTTCCTGCATGGCAGGGACATCCCGTGCCATTGTCCACATTAAAACAGATTCCGGCATACCTCCGGTTACATAGTACATTTTGAGCTTTTCATAAAGAGGATTGAAGAATGCATCAGGGATTGGTTCAATAGTATCCAAGCTTTCTAAAAATGCCGCCAGATTGCCATCACCATTAGCTAACAGGAACTCCTCAAAGGTCATAGGGTCAATCTGCATAAAGTTGACTTTACCCACAGGGAAAGAGGAAGGCTTTGCCAAAGCTATGCCCAACAAAGAACCCGCGCAGGCAATGTGATACTGCGGTGCGTTCTCACAGAAATACTTCATGGAATTGATGACCTTGGGACAATCCTGCACCTCATCAAAAATAATGAGGGTCCTCTCCGGCACGATCTTCTGGGCACTGGCGAGCATCAAATTCTGCAAAATCCGGTCTACGTCCTTTGTCGTTTCAAAGAATTGTTTATATTCCTCGTTTTCATCAAAGTTAAAATAAGCAGTATTTTCATAATAGAGTCTGCCGAACTCTTTGAGAACCCAAGTCTTACCCACCTGACGCACACCCTTCAAAATCAGGGGCTTACGGTAAGGGGAATTCTTCCAATCGAGCAGTTTCTTCATTATAAATCGTTCCATATAAACACTCCTTCACACTTTTATTGGAGTTTTCGTGTTCTAAATCACACTTTTATTATATGCAGAAGTTGCGGAGAATACAACCCAAATCACAAAAATATATGAGGTTTATTATTACTGCCATAAAACCTGTGTCAGCCTAAGCAGTGCAGGGATGGTAATGATTGACATCATAGTTGAGGTGACCACAGCTTCTACGGCATAAGGATAGTCGAGGCGGACAAAGGAAATCTGATAGAGGGAAATGGAAGGATTCTGCTGGATGTGCATCACTCCATCTGCCGCAGCTGTTGAAATATTTGAAAAGAAAGACATCGGATATCAAATATCATATTTATAAGGTCAAAAATTTAAAAGAGGCTACGAATGCTGACAAAAAAATTACGTGAATTAGCAAATAGAGAGAATAAAAAGCGAAATTGCGATATTATGCTAAAGGAATTACTGCTATAATAAACCCAATTAATCATACAGGAAAGGTGGTTTTATATGCATGGATTCTGAGATAAGTCAAATTGTTTCGCAGCTTTCACTTGAAGAAAAAATAGCACTAACAATTGGAGAAGGTAATTGGAATACAAAGGATGTAAAGGAAATGGATATTCCGGCGGTACGTATGCAGGATGGTCCACATGGGCTTAGATTACAAGACGGAAATGGGAATGACATGAATGGAGGCGGAGAACCAACGATTTGTTTTCCGGCCGCTTGTTTGAGTGCATCAAGTTTTGACCGTGATCTTTTGAAAGAAATGGGAAAAGAACTGGGACTGGAGTGTCAGGCAAAAGGTGTTCATTTATTGTTAGGACCGGGAATCAATATTAAAAGAAATCCACTGTGCGGGCGTAATTTTGAATATTACAGTGAAGACCCATTCGTTGCGGGAGAACTGGGGGCCGCCTTTGTCCAGGGAGTTCAGGAGCAGGGAACCGGTGCCTGCGTGAAACATTTTTTCGCAAATAATCAGGAATATCGGCGAATGAACAGTTCATCGAATCTGGACGAAAGAACAGCCAGAGAACTGTATTTGCCAGCGTTTGAAAGGGTCATTCAGAAATCACAGCCGTGGGCTGTTATGGCAGCATATAATAAAGTGAATGGAACATATTGCACAGAGAATAAAGACATGATTGTTGACCTGCTGCGGAATGAATGGGGATTTAGGGGGACGGTGATCAGTGACTGGGGCGCAGTGCATAATCGTGTGAAGGCAGTGGCCGCCGGATGTGACCTGACAATGCCGGGAGAAGAAACCGATGATAAAGTAATGAAAGCGTACCAGAAAGGAGAAATAACAGAGCAGGAATTAGACCGTGCTGCAGAGAATGTATTAAAACTGGCTTTTAAGGGAAAAGGCTTTCATAAAGATAATGTCGAATTTAATTATGAATCAGGGCATAAATTAGCTGGAAAAATTGCGGAAGAATCTATCATTCTTCTTAAAAATGAAGAACAGGTTCTTCCGTTAAAACAAGAAGATGGGATTGCATATATCGGGAAATTTGCAATTTCCCCCCGGTATCAGGGCGGGGGATCCAGCCACATTAGCAGCAAATATGAGGAAAATGCATTAGAGGCTTCACGAAAACTTATGCCGGAAACAGATATCAGTTTTGCAATGGGGTATGAAGATGATACTGTTAATAAAGAATTTATTGCACAGGCAGTGGAAGTTGCTAAAAAAGTGCAGAAAGTAGTTATATTTGCCGGATTATCTGATGAAATGGAGTCAGAAGGATTTGACCGGAAGAGTATGGATTTGCCGGAGAGCCACAATGAATTGATTTACAGGGTTTCAGAAATACAGCCGAATACAATTGTAGTCTTACATAATGGAGCACCAGTGGAATTACCGTGGCTGAAACAGGTAAAGGGGCTGATTGAAACATATCTGGCAGGAGAGGCTGTCGGCACAGCAGTCTCCAAGATTCTTTTTGGTAAAGTGAATCCAAGCGGCAGGCTTCCGGAGTCATTTCCGGAAAAATTGGAGGATAATCCATCTTATTTATCGTTTGGAGGCGAAAATGGTGAGGTAGATTATAATGAGCGTATGTTTGTTGGCTATCGTTATTACTGTAGTGTCGGACGAAAAGTAAGTTTCCCATTTGGGTATGGATTATCTTATACTAATTTTGAACATTCCAATTTACGTGTGGATACTGATAAAATAACTGAAAACAGTACGGTTTCTGTATTCATTGATGTCAGGAATACAGGAATGGAAGATGGGAAAGATGTCGTGCAGCTTTACATAGAACCGCCGCTTGGGGAATATAAACGCCCTGTCAGGGAATTAAAGGGATTTGAAAAAATTTCATTACATGCCGGGGAAAGTAAAACGGTACATTTTGAATTGGAGTACAGAGATTTTGCCTGCTACAGCCCGGAATCCAAGGGCTGGTATGCCCGTCCGGGGAAATATGTGATTGCCATTGGAACCTCTGCGGAGGATATGATAGATACTATTTGTATTGAAGCAGAAGGAGAAGAGATTTTACTAACTTCACATTTTGATGAGAGTACAATGATTAAAGAATTTGTCCAGCACCCAATAGGTAAAAAATATTTTCTGGAACATTTCGAAGCAATGACAAGGGGCATGAGCGCCGCAGGACTGATACCGGCAGACATGTTAGAATCAGTTCTTGCTAAGGGGCCGGAAATGGGAATGGAAGACTTATTAAATCAGTCTGTTTCTATACTTCTTGACTTTTCTGGATGCAGTGCAAAAGAGAGGAAAGAATTATTTTCATTCATGAATAGGAGAGGCAGCGATGTCAAATTATTATTGTAATCCACTAAATTTAACATATCGGTATCAATATAACCAAAAAGATGAGGGATTTATCCGGAACAGAGAGGCTGCGGATCCATCATTAATTGTGTTCAAAGGGAAGTACTATTTATTTCCTTCTATGAGCAGGGCATTCTGGAGCAGCACTGACCTTGTAAACTGGGAGATGTACGATTTGAAAAATGTACCAGTATATGATTATGCACCAGATGTCCGTGTGATTGGAGAATATATGTATTTCAGTGCATCAAAAAACGGAGAAATCTGTGATTTTTACAGGACTAAGAACCCTGAGTCCAGAGTATTTGAAAGAATAAAGGGCTCTTTTGAATTCTGGGATCCGAATTTATTTGCAGACGAGGACGGACGCGTCTATTTTTATTGGGGGTGTTCAAACATGACACCTATCTGGGGGGTAGAACTTGATCCGGAAACAATGAAACCTCTGGGAGACAGAATTGAACTAATTAGTAATCATAAGAAAACGTTCGGATACGAGCGTGTTGGAGAAAATCATCATTATGATATGAAAAAAAATAATGTATGGTTTATGATGCGGGAGAATTTTGCAAAGCAGATGGGCTGTAAGGCAGAAGATATCACAGATCTGGAGCCAATAATTGAGAATCTGCCAGAGGAGCAGAAGAAGATTGTTCAGGAGCTGCTGACAGACAATCCTTATATAGAAGGAGCATGGATGACAAAGCACGAAGGCCGGTATTATCTGCAATATGCCTGTACCGGAACAGAATATAATGTATATGGGGATGGGGTATATATTTCAGATAGACCGCTGGGACCATTTAAATCAGCACTTAACAATCCATATTCCTATTCTCCCGGTGGTTTTTTGCCCGGAGCAGGTCATGGTTCAACACTGGAAGATTTACAAGGGCGGTTATGGCATACTGCAACCATGCGTATTTCTGTTAATCATGCTATGGAACGGAGAATTGGATTGTGGCCGGCCGGTTTTGACGAAGATGGGGAATTATTCTGCAATCAGAGATATGGTGACTGGCCAAGAAAAATAGATGAGAATAGTAAGAATCCGTGGGAGGCACCGGAATGGATGCTGCTGTCTTATGGGAAGAAAGTGACAGCTTCCAGCGGATATCATACTGTAAGTAATGTAGTAGATGAGAACGTGCAGACCTGGTGGAAAGCAGACACTTGTCAAAGTGGAGAATGGGTTTGTGTAGATTTAGGCGAAAAAGCTGATGTCAGGGCTGTTCAAATCAATTTTGCAGATGATTCAGGAATTGTCAGACTTCCGAAAGGAAAAACGGCTGTCGAAGAGAACAAAAGCCCCTCCCGATATATAGAAGAGGTGATCTATCAGACACAATGGCTTTTAGAAGGGTCGGAAGATGGAGAAAACTGGGTTATAATAGAGGATAAAAGACAGGCAAAAACAGATCTTTCCCATGATTTAGTGGTTCAGGAAAATGGGACAGCAGTAAGGTATATTCGTCTAACAGTGACTAAACTGCCATATGATTCTATACCATGTATTTCGGGATTACGTATCTTTGGCCATATGGAACATAAGAAACCTGAGAAAGCATGTGGGGTAAGTGCTGTCCGCACAAGTGGAATGGATATGAAGATAGTCTGGAGCGGGGAAGCTCAGGGGGCAGTTGTATTATGGGGACATGCTGAAAATAAACTGTACCATAGTTTTATGGTTTATGGAAAGAACCAATTAGAGATTGGAGCACTTGTAGCGGATACAGATCACTATTATGTCCGTGTGGACCTTTTCAATGAAGGGGGAATTACCGAGGGAGATATCGTAGAAGTATCCCGGTAAATCAGATCTTACGGAGACTTTAAACGATATTCTCTCGGTGACATACCATATTGCCTGCGAAAGCTGTCTGTAAAATAGCTCTGGGACCCGAACCTATAGCGGGCGGCTATTTCCTGAATATCTTCATTGGAAGTAGTCAGAAGATTTGCAGCAGCTTTTAAGCGGGCTTCTTTTATGTACTGTGCAGGTGTCTTCCCTGTTTCCTTTTTAAATTTTTTACTGCAGTAATAGTCAGAATAACCGGTGAGTGAAGCCAAATCTGAAATGGAGATATCTTCCTCAAGATGAAGTGTGATGTAATCACAGCATTGTCCGATTAATTTTGAGTATTGCTGTATTTTGCATTTGTGGACACGTTCCACAAAATCGCGATGCATAGTGTTGGCAATTGTTGATAATTCACTTAAGCTGTGGCATCCTTCAACTGCCTGAAAATATTGATCGGCCAGGTTATATGCAAGTTCTGGATTGAGTCCCCCTTCAATAGATGCGCGTGAAAAAAGAACAATGCTTACCTCAACTGAGTTCTGCATCTGCCGAAGCATATTATCCGTACAGAGGGTGCCTATTTCTCCAGTAGAACTAAGTGTGTCTAAATAGTGAAAGATTTCAAGATTACCTTCCCTTACCATTTGCAGCATTTTTTGTTCAGCATGATAAGTTCCATGTGCGGTATAAGGTTTGCTTCCTGTTAAACCAGATTTGGCAGCATTTGTCTCTGGCTGGGTAAAAAAGCGTATATCGCTGGAGGATATTTGGGAATCTGAAATACAATGGGCCATCATAATTGTATAATCTATCATGTGATTCCAGGAAATGAGTGGAAGAGTATGAGAAAGATTTACAATTTGCTGGCGCAATGTTTTGGGGAGGCCCTTCCGCAGCAGATTTAAATCCAGATTATGACTGGAAACATCACTGATGAAAAAAGGTCCTAAAACATGGAGCCTGAAATTTTCTGGACTGCAAAGGTATGGGATTGCGATCCACATCATTTGAATGGAACTGCTTACAATGATAGGAGAAGGGCTCTGGAAAATTTCGTCTGAAAAATCTGCCTGTCTGAAACAAATCTGAAAACATTGGTTAAATGCCTCAGAATTCTGGCAGGAACTTTTTATCAATTCGAGTTCTTTATTATATTCCCAAAAATAAAAATTATGGCAGCAGCATGCCATTTCTTCAAACAGCATGAGTTTGGTTCTATATTTTTCCAATGAATAATTCCTTTCAAAATTTTTATATAAAATTATTGTACTTTATTTCACTATGCATGTCAAAGAGATTAGATATTATTTCTTTAAATTAGACAATAAATCTAAAAAAGAATAATATAAAGAAATAATATCTAATATACGATAGTCTGATTCGTACTATTAGAGTAATATATAGCCATACAAGTTATTTAAGACGAAAATTTTGTGAAAACAAAAGGAGGACAGAGGGTATGAAAACAAAAAACAAAAAAGAAAATCCGGGAAAAATAGGGGCTCTAAAATTTTGGGCATGGAGTGCTAGAGACCTTTCTCTATCGACAAACTTCATAGTATTAAGTTTTATTACAATCTATTGTACAAATACTTTGGACCTGAATCCGGCTCTTGTCGGCGCCTTGCTGATGGCCAGTAAAATTGTAGATGCAATCACAGACTTATTTGCGGGATACGTCATTGACAGGACAGAGACAAAATTAGGTAAAGCAAGACCATATGAATTTGCGATACTCGGGGTTTGGATTTGTACATGGCTGTTATATTCAGCGCCAGCACAGGCAGGCACCGTTGTAAAGTGTATTTGGATTTTCGTAATGTACATATTTGTAAATTCTATATTTACCACATTATTAAATGCAAATGGCAACGCATATATGGTTCGTGCATTTGGCACCAATGAACAGCGGGTAAAACTGGCATCTTTTGGTGGAATTATCATCATGGTAGCTTCCATTTTAATTAATATGATTTTCCCTGTTGCAATGTCCCGGATTGCAGTGTCACCGTCAGGCTGGAGTAAAATGGTGGCAATGTTTGCAGTTCCGCTTGGCGTAATTGGGATTATGCGGTTCCTATTTGTTAAAGAAACAGAAAAAGTAGATACTGTATCAGAGAAAGTCCGGTTTAAAGATGTATTGATTGTTTTGAAAGAGAATAAATATGTATACATGGTTGCTTTATTACAATTAGTATACAGCATTGTAACTGGTACAGGTGTAGCAACATATTATTATACTTATATTGTCAAAAATTTAGAAATTATGGGATTTGTCAGTGCGGCCAGTGTGTTTGTTGTTCCCCTCATGATTTTCTTCCCGCTTATGCTTAAAAAAATTACAATGGGTAAAATGGTACAGGCTGGCTGCATTATTTATGCGGCAGGAAGTTTTATGATTTTTATTTCTAAAGGAAACATTACTGCATTAATTGCTGCTACTATAATTATAGGAATAGGTTCACTTCCAATTACATATTTAATTAATCTTATGGCTTTGGATTGTGGTTCTTATAATGCTTATATGGGGCGTCAGAGAATGGATGGGACAATTGGGGCGGTAAAAGGATTTGCAAATAAACTCGGGGGTGCCTTAGGATCTGGATTACTTGGAGTCATGCTGTCCCTTGGAGGATTCAATGCAAAACTGGAGGATCAGGGAGCAGGGGCAAATATGGCAATTTCATCAGTATATGGTTTGATTCCGTGTATTTTGTTCGCCGCAATGGCTGTCATGTTAGTATTTTATAAACTGGATAAAATGATGCCGGAAATCAACCGTGCACTTGAACAAAAGAAAGAAGATATTACAAAAGCAGCAGAAGAAATATAAAGCAGCCGGAGAGTGAATGAAAATGCGTTTAGATTTTAATGATAATTGGATGGTAAAGATGAACCATTCAGAATGGAAAAAGGTAATGATTCCACATGATGCAATGCAGGAAGAAGCAAGAAATGCGGATGCCAAAGGTGGTTCAGCTTCTGGATTTTTTCACGGTGGACATTATATATATCAAAAAGAATTAAATCTTACATTAGAAGAATTGGAATTACATTATACACTGGAATTCGGCGGCGTATATAGAGATGCTGAAGTTTATATTAATGGAAATCTGGCAGGAAGCTGTGCTTATGGATATGTTCCCTTCCGTGTTGTTATGGACCCGTTCTTAAAAGAAGGAAGAAATATAGTTACTGTAAAAGCAGATAATTCGGATCAGCCGGATAGCAGGTGGTACACCGGGGCAGGGATATACCGCTCTGTATTTCTGAGAATTCAGAAAAAGCAGCATCTTATTCCGGAACAAATACGAATACGGACACTTCAAATCCAGCCGGCAAAAGTAGAGGTACAGACGGGACATGCAGGAGGAAGAGTCCATGTGGAAATTACCGATCCTGAAATTCAGAAAACCGTAGCCTCTGGAGATGGCAGCAAAGTGGAACTGAAAATAGAAAATGCTGTTCTTTGGGATAGCGGGAATCCGCATCTTTATCAGGTAAATGTTCAATTGTGGGATAAAGATGAAATTTTGGAGGAAATACATATTTCATATGGCATCCGTCTCATTGAAAAGAAAACAGACGGTCTTTATATTAATAAGCAGAAGGTATTATTGAAAGGCGGATGCATTCATCATGATAATGGGATTCTTGGAGCAAGAGAATATCAGGAGAGTGCAGATAGAAAAATACGTATTTTAAAAGAAAATGGGTTTAATGCTATTAGAAGTGCACATAATCCCTGTTCAGAAGAAATACTGAATGCCTGTGATAAATATGGTATTTATGTGATGGATGAAACATGGGATATGTGGTATCGGAAAAAGAATGAATTTGATTATGCATCTGAATTTGAGAAACACTATAAAGATGATATTCACACAATTGTGGAAAAGGACTCTAATCATCCATCTGTCATTCTTTATTCTATCGGGAATGAGGTGAGCGAACCGGCAGAGCAGCGTGGTATACAATTGGCAGAAGAGTTAGTGAGTTTGTTCCATAAAGAAGATCCTGCAAGACTGGTCACTGGTGGATTTAATCTTATGATTATCGCTAATGCGGCAAAAGGTAAACAGATGTATCAGGAGAATGGCGGTTTGGATGCTTCTCAAAACAAAGATCTGTCCGGGATGAACAGTACGATGTTCAATATGATTACATCTATGACCGGAAGTGGAATGAATAAAGCAGCAAACGGGAAAAAAGCTGACCTTGCCGTGTCACCGGTATTAGATAAACTGGATATATCGGGTTACAATTATGCTTCAGGACGTTATCAGGAAGATAGCAGAAAACATCCGGGGCGTTTGATTCTGGGAAGCGAGACATTTCCTCAGGATTTAGCAGCAAACTGGAAAATGGTTGAAGAAATGCCGAATATAATAGGTGATTTTATGTGGACTGCGTGGGATTATCTGGGAGAAGCGGGACTGGGAGCATGGTCTTACGATAAGGATGCAAAAGGGTTTGCCAAACCATATCCGTGGCTTTTAGCAGATTGTGGTGTATTTGATATTCTGGGTAACCCTACAGGAGAAGCTTTATGGACAAAAATAATCTGGGGAGGCTATGTAACCCCTGAGATCGCAGTGCGGCCATGTAATCATCCAAAAGAGAAACTGATTAAAGCGGCATGGAGAGGTACAAATGCACTTCCATCATGGAGCTGGCGGGGCTGTGATGGAAATAGGACCATTGTGGAGATATATGCTGACGCATATGTAGCAGAACTTTTTCTGAATGGAAAAAAGATAGGAAAAAGGAAAATTAAAAACAAGATGGCGAAATTTCCTGTGAAATATCAAACGGGAGAATTGAAAACAATCGTTTATGATTGTACAGGCAAAGAAGCAGGGAGAAAAACTATCTGCTCAGGAACCGGAGCTGTGAAACCATCGATCATACCTGAAGAAGATGTAATTAAATCAGGGGCTGTCTGCTATCTGAACGTGGCCATGATGTGCGAAAACGGAATTGTTGATTGTAATTCTGACGAAATATTAACAATTCAGGTTGAAAACGGAAAACTCCTGGCTTTTGGAAGTGCGAATCCTAAGACAGAAGAAAGTTTCCTGACCGGACAATACTGTACTTGGTATGGAAAGGCTATGGCGGTTGTCCGGGCAGGAACAGAAGGCAAACTTCATGTAACTGTAAAATCTGCTAAATATACAACAACAAAAGAAATAACAATAGTGGGATAACACGGCATTATAAAATAAAAAGATAATATTATAAATTTATTGACGGATTTATAAAATAAATTTATAATATTATACATAATATTGCCGGAGGTATATGAAATGGCCGTTAGAGCGAAAGACATTGCAGAGGAGCTGGGGGTATCTACAGCGACAATCTCTCTTGTGTTAAATGGAAAACCTGGGATTAGTGAAAAAACAAGAAAGAAAGTATTACAGGGAATCAATGCTCTCGGCTACGGTTATTTGGTACAAGAACAACAGGCAGGCTCAGAAGAGAATAAAACCATAGGTTTTGTAATCTACAAAAATAGTGGTGAACTTCTGGGAATGAATTCCTTTTTTCCATTGATTTTGGATGGGATTGAGTTTACTGCCAGACAGTATGGTTATAATCTCGTGGTCATAAATATAGACCGGAAAGAGATTGATACGCAGATACAATTTATTAAAGATGCCAATTGCAGAGGATATGTTATATTTGCGACAGAAATGCAGGAAGAAGAGGTTTCCTTTTTTGAGCGCCTGCAGATCCCATTTGTATTGTTTGACAACTATTTTATTGATAAGCAGATTAATTCAGTAAAAGCCAATAATGAACAGGGAACGTATCTTGCTGTGAAACATCTTTATGAGATGGGACATAGAAAAATTGGGTACTTAGGGAGCGGACTGGATATAAGGAGTTTTATAGAACGACGAAAGTATGCTTTTTCTGCAATGGAAAGTTTTGGCCTTTCGGGGATGGAGCGCTATAGCTTTGATATAGGGTATCCCCATGAGAGGGCGGAATCCGGGATGGCATCTGTTTTGGAGAAAATCCCGAGGGAAGAGCTGCCTACGGCGTTTATGTCAGATAATGACCTTGTTGCCATTGGGGCAATGCAGGCGGTTAAAAGGCATGGATATAAGATACCGGATGATATTTCTTTTATAGGTTATGATGACAGACCTGTCTGTACCTTGTCAGATCCTAAGTTAAGCACGATTTGTCTGCCTAAAGAGCGTTTTGGGGCAGAAGCCGTGGAGCAGCTGATTTATGTAATTCAAAAGGGCTGGGAATCCTGTATAAAAATAGAAATTAATGGGAATCTGATTGAAAGAGATTCAGTAAGAAATATGAATAAATAAAGTGTTTAAGTAAAGAACTGGCAAATCATGATCTGCCGGTTCTTTTTTTAATGCACAAGTTTATAAATTTGGTGGTTTGATTTTACGTATTACTCATTTTTAAATAAATAATCTATAATAATAGACAAAAAAATGGACTTAAAAATGTTGAAAAGTAATAAAAATATTAGTGCAAACAAATAAATATTGACAGAATGGTATAAAAAATGTAATGTATAATTCATAAATATTATTACAAAATTTATAAATTATACTGATTAAGAATGTCTTAATCTGGTAAGTAAAATGAAAAGGAGAAAAAAATGGCAAATGCACCGGATTGGGTATGTAAATTCCCTTTCAAAAAAGAGGAAAAAAGACCATGTGTTATGAAACAGAGTGAGTTGATGCAGTTTCTTTATACAGAAGAAGCACCAGAAACAAGTGATTTAAACTGGCTCATTGCGAGTACGGATTCAGTTACGGTAGGAGAATATCAGCTGGCGCCGGGATCACACTTTGCACCTGCCGATATTCATCCGGGAGATGAAATCTATTATGTACTTAAAGGACAGGTTACTATGTTCCAGCCGGAAAGCGGACAAGTTGTTGAAGTGAATCAGGGAGAAGGCATTTTGATGCCTAAAGGCTGCCCTCACATTGGATATAACTTTGGTGAAAAAGAGGCCTTTATGTTATATGTAATTGCACCAAAAGCGTGGGATGAATCAAATGGGATTCCACTAGAGTATACAGGCGCTATGAAATTATATAAACATGAAGAAAGAGGGTAATTGATGTGAAAGATGTAAAAGATCAGATCGGATTCTATCCGGTAGAAGGAACAAAAGGCAGGGAGGCAAAACTGTTCTATAAACTGAACGATGAAAACGGATTAAAGATGATTAGCGGAAAAAGAACGCCTGCACTTCTCTCCATATGGTGCAGCAATGATCTGGTACAGTTTGGTACGATTAAAATTCTTTCAGGCGGAGCCGGACCCTGGCAGACGGAATACGACCGGCATAAAGGGGATGCAGTTTTTTAT
Source organism: Clostridium sp. AF19-22AC (assembly GCF_003479085.1). Taxonomy (NCBI): domain Bacteria; kingdom Bacillati; phylum Bacillota; class Clostridia; order Eubacteriales; family Clostridiaceae; genus Clostridium; species Clostridium sp. AF19-22AC. Next base: position 243,791 of record NZ_QUGN01000001.1, read on the forward strand.
ATAGCAGAGGGTACGCTCACCTTTTTCCTGAAAGAAAGGAAAGAGACATATGTTGTGCAGCAGGGTGATTTTATGTTTATTCCGGAAGGTGAAGACTATAAGATTATTAACTATTATGCCGGTACGGCAAAAGCAGTATTCGCAATAGCACCACAATTTTAATAGATTAGTAGATGGTATGGAAGGACTGGTTTGTATAACTGGTCCTTTTTGTTGGAAAGATTCTGGAACATAATTTACCATAGCCAATATGGTAAAAGTCGAAATGGAACATGAAAAAAACAAAAGTTATAATGCATATATACTAATAGGAAATTAGTAAAAAATAAAAAGGGGGTCGTATATGCGAAAGATTATCCATAATACTTTTGAGAGCGGAAACGGTATTTTCCGCATGATACCAAATTTTATTCCGATAAAGTTTGGTATGCCGGGGCGCAGGCTTAAGATTCACCCAAATGATTATTATGCTTTTGGGTTAAAAGCAGGAACAATTATGGAACGCTGGCTTTGCTCAGTTAATGGTACACGGGTGAAAAATCCTGATAATCCGAGTCAGGGAATAAGCTATGTTTTAGCTGAGGATGGAGAAAAATTTACCTTAAAAGAAGCGATTGTGGAGCTGGGGGAAGAATTAATTGGTGAGGAATTACAAAAAAAATATGGAACATTTCCGGTATTTTCTAAGTTTTTTGATTATGAAACCCCATTATATTTTCATTTCCATCCCAAAACGGAGATTGCGGCAAGGGTTGGATGTGAAGCAAAACCGGAGTGCTATTATTTTCCGCCGCAGTTTAATAATTATAAAGGAAAACGGGCTTCTACATATTTCGGATTTAATCCGGGAGTAACAAAGGAAGATGTGAAACGCTGTATTGAGAATTTTAGTGATTGTGATACAAAAATAACAAATTTATCGAAAGCGTATGATATCGAAGCCGGCGCAGGGTGGTATGTTCCGGCCGGAGTACTCCATGCTCCGGGCTCTCTTTTAACATACGAGCCACAGTGGGGGACAGATTTGAATTGTGTATTAGAAAATGTCGTAAGCGGTGAAATATTTGATGAAAAATATTTGTACGATATTTGTCCTCCGGAAGAAGAAAATAAAGTGGATTATATCATGAATGCAATAGACTGGGATAAAAATTATGATGAAAATTTCAAAGAGCATTATTTCAGGCCGCCAGTGGAATTACCGAAGACACAGGCCGGATTGACAGAAAAGTGGATTTGTTATGGCAATGATTATATAACGGCTAAAGAGGTAACAGTGATGCCTGACGCAAAAGTTGTATTAAAAGATACAGCAGCTTACGGCTGTATCCTGATTCAGGGATTTGGCACATTTGGTTTATTTGATGCTGAGTCAGTGAACATGATGCGTGTAGGTGAACAGACAGCGGATGAGTATTTTGTATGTAAAAGGCGTGCAGAAAAGGGTGTGGAAATTCATAATCGTTCCAAAACAGAGCCAATGGTAATACTGCAGCACTTTGGACCGGACAATATTGTTTATCCAGACAAAAAAACAACGAATTGAAAGGGGAACAAGTATGTTAGATTTTGAATATTACAATCCTACAAGGATTATTTTTGGCAGAGAGAGTATAGCGAAGATCCATAGTCTGTTAGAAAATTATGGACAGAATATCATGTTGTTATATGGAGGCGGAAGTATCAAAAAAAATGGAATCTTTGACAAGGTAATGGAGCAGCTCAGAGATAAAAATGTAATTGAAATGGGTGGGATCGAACCTAACCCAACGATTGAGACTATACGCAGATATATACAAAAATGCCGCGAAGAGAAAGTAGAGTTCATTCTTGGTGTCGGCGGTGGGAGTGTTATGGACAGTGCTAAGATGATCGGGGCAGGGGCTGTCTATGATGGGGATGTCTGGGACTTTTTCAAGAATCATGATCAGCTCCCAGAGGCAATGCTCCCGGTAGCAACAGTGGTTACACTGGCGGGAACCGGAAGTGAAGCGAATCAGAACTTTGTAGTTACAAATCCTGATACCTGTGAAAAGATTGGTAAAAACGGAGGTCCTGCATGTTTTCCGGAGTTTGCAGTTTGTGATCCTCAATTAACATTTACGGTGAATGCTTACCAGACAGCAAGTGGCGCGTTTGACACGATCGCACATGTTTTTGAACATTATTTTGCTGAGGCTGATCAGTATATGCCTGTTCAGGATGGAATGCAGGAGGCTGTTATCCGTGCTGTTATTACGGAACTGCCGCGGGCAATTAAGGAACCGGATAATTATGAGGCAAGGGCGAATCTGATGTGGGCTGCCCAGCAGGCATTGTTTGGAATTGCAGATATGGGAAAGGGGCATGGTGAACGTGTTGAGCACAAGATGGAACATATTTTAAGTGCCAGATATAACTGTGCCCACGGGGCAGGACTTGCAGTAGTGGTACCTCCGTTCAGAAAGCATATGTGCAGGCTTAATCCTGCAAAGTACAGGCAGTTTGCAGAAAATGTATTCCACATTGACTGTACTGGATTAAGTGATTACGAAGCCGGAATGAAAGGGATCACGGCTCTGGAAGACTTCATAAAGAGTGTAGGTCTTCCTGCGAGTCTGCGTGAAATCGGGGCTGAGAGTGAAACTGATGTCGATTTTCTTGCGGAAGAATTAGTAAGGCAGGGGCGTGTAACAAAAGGAACGGGAATTGGTCTGAAGGAACTAAAAGAGATGTATGCTTCAGTCTATTAAAGCAAGGAGGACAAAATGGAGTTAAAGATATATGAAGTAGTCAATCAGCAATACAATATTGGGGGTGATGGAACAGCAGAGTTTGATATTCCGTATGCTGTGCACTCTGAAAAAAATAAACTGGATTTATACATTCCGACTATAAAAAGGGAAAGGTACCCGTTAGTGGTGTTTATTCATGGCGGTGCATTCTTTAAGAGCAGCAAAGAGCGTCATCTTTCAAATGTTTTAAACTGTCTTCTGTATGGATATGCAGTAGCCAGTATTAACTATCGTTTCAATGATGAAGCAGCATATCCGGAAATTCGTATGGATTGCATAGAAGCATTTAACTTTCTGGCGGCACGTCCGGAAATTGATGACAAAAAAATTGTTTTATGGGGGGAGAGTCATGGTGCGTACCTTGCTGATGATATTACGGTGAGTTGTTCCCATATGTTACAGTTTAAACCTGCAGGGATCGTCAGCTTTTATGCACCGATTGATTTGAAAGATTTTTACCTGTATAAGGAAGAACATCATGAACATGTAATGGTAGACGGGTATGAAAATGACAGTGTTACTTTCCGGGCGGAGGGAGACAGTCTGCTCAAGGAAATGGAGAAATATGCTGTTTTAAAAAATATCAGTGGACAGGAACCTCCGTTTTATCTTCTGCATGGAAAACAGGATGATACCATCCCATACAGATATACAAAAGAGTTCGACAGGGCTTTGGCTGAAAAAAAGGTAGAACATGTAACGGACATAGTAGAAGATGGAATTCATGGAATTGATTTCTACGCATCTCCTAAGTATAATGCCCCCGTATTAAGGTTTATAGAAAGCGTTATGGAGGGCGGCAGATGACAAGGCTTAATAAAGATTTTTTGTGGGGAGGGGCGCTGGCGGCACACCAGTTTGAAGGCGGTGTAATAAATACTTCGAAAGGGTATAGCGTTGCAGATGTAATGACCGCCGGAAGTGCCGGGAGACCCAGAAGAATTACGGATGGGGTGATTGAGGGGGAGTATTATCCAAACCATATGGGAATTGATTTTTACTCACATTACAAAGAAGATATTGCATTGCTTGCCGAATTGGGTTTCCGATGCTTTCGAACATCCATAGCATGGAGCAGAATTTTTCCAAAAGGTATTGAAAAGTATCCAAATGAAGAGGGGCTTCAGTTTTATGATGATGTATTTGATGAACTGCTAAAATATAATATCGAACCAGTAATCACGTTATCTCATTTTGAAATGCCATATTGCCTTGCAAAAGAATACGGTGGTTTTTTGAATCGAAAGACAATTGATTGTTTTATAAAATTTGCAAGGACATGCTTTGAACGTTATAAAGGTAAAGTGAAATACTGGATGACCTTTAACGAGATAAATAACCAGATGAATTACAGGAACGATATATTCGGATGGACTAATTCGGGGGTACATTTTGAGGAATATGAAAATCCGGAAAAGGCCATGTATCAATGCGCACATTATGAACTTGTGGCAAGTGCGCTGGCGGTGAAAACAGGCCATGAGATTAACCCTGAGTTTCAAATAGGCAATATGATTGCTATGGTGCCGGTTTACCCATATTCCTGCAGACCGGCGGATATGGTATTACAGGTTCAGGCAATGCATGATAAATGGTTTTTCTGTGATGTTCAGTGCCGTGGGCACTATCCCAATTATGCAAAGAAGATGTTTGAAAGAAAGGGCTATGAACTTGATATAACGCAGGAAGATCTTGAGATTCTTAAAGAAGGGTGTGTCGATTACATAGGATTATCCTATTATATGAGCAATACGGTAGATTCTACTGCATGCAGAGATATTTCTAAAGCAGTAGACTCAACGAATTCTCATTCTGTTAAAAACCCTTTTATCCATTTTTCAGACTGGGGATGGGGGATTGACCCGGAAGGACTGAGATATGCATTAAATATGATGTACGAGAGGTATGAAAAACCTTTATTTATAGTAGAGAATGGTTTTGGCGCTGCTGACCATATGAAGCCGGATGGTACGGTGGAAGACCAATACCGCATTGAGTATTTACGGGCACATATTAAAGAGATGAAAAAAGCTGTTCTTGAAGATGGGGTTGCATTATTGGGATATACAGTATGGGGCTGTATTGATTGTGTATCTTTCACAACAGGTGAAATGGAGAAGCGGTATGGATTAATATATGTGGATCGCGATAATGAAGGAAGAGGGACATATAAACGAAGCAAAAAGCAAAGCTTTGAATGGTTTAAAAAAGTGATTGCTTCAGACGGCGAAATTATTTAGGAGGATAAAAAATGAAGTATGTAACAGTAAAAGGCTCTGACCGGCAGTTTTCCCAGATTAGTTTAGGTACAATGAGAATAGTCCGTAAAGAGATAGATGAAAATGGTAACAAAGTTTATGTTGGCAAAAGCGTGGAAGAAGTTGAAAACTTGATTAAGTGTGCACTTGATCTAGGAATTAATTTGATTGATACGGCAGATATTTATGGACACGGTTTGGCGGAGGAACTGATAGGAGAGGTCATTAAAAAGAATCCTGCAATCAGAGAGAAGATGATACTTCAGACTAAATGTGCCGTAGTATCTACGGATGAAGAAAAGAATTATAATGTATCGAAAGAATACATTCTGGCTAGTGTCAATGCTTCTTTAAAACGTCTAAATACGGATTATCTTGATGTCCTTTTACTTCACAAACCAGATCCACTTTATGATCCGGCGGAGATTGGTGAGGCATTTGAACAGCTTTATGAGGAGGGAAAGGTGCATAATTTTGGGGTTTCGAATTTTACATCTTTACAGGCAGCTGTAATACAGAAGCACTGTAAGAGGCCGATTGCATTTAATCAGCTGCAGTTTTCTATTGTACATTCTTTGATGATAGATTCTGAAGTCAATGTTAATACAAGATCTGAATATGCAGTGAATTATGATACGGGCCTTTTGGATTATTGCCGTTTAAATGATATCAGAATTGAGGCATACAGTGTTGTACAGGGAGATAAGGGGGCATTTATTGATAATCCGGGATATGAGAAACTGAATCAGGTAATGGATGATCTTTGCATAAAGTACCATACTAATAAAAATGCTCTTGCAGTTGCGTGGCTTCTTAAACATCCGGCAGGGATTATTCCGACAATTGGCACAACGAATCCGGAACATTTAAAAGATTCTCTTGACGCACTTAATTTTACATTGACCAGGCAGGATTGGTTTGATTTATATCTTGCTTCTGGTAAACCGTTACCATAAAACAAAATAACTATTGTACTTACAGGATAATTAATCAGCAGTGATGTTCCTTACCGTATTTATAACGGTAAAAAACGAAATTGAAACAAAAGGGGGAAACGCATATAATATAGGTAACACAAAGGATATTACGATCGTACTTTTTAGTGGAAGAAGTTTATTAGTACTAATAACATAGGATTAAAGATGGGGAGGCTTACAAATGGCATCCAAAAAGGAACTTAGGGTTTTAAATAAAATGCTGAAAAAGCCTTGTATAACAAGCAGGGAAGTGGAGGGGATTTTGGGTGTCAGTAATAAAACGGCCCGAAAAATGATAGCACTGCTTAATGATGAGATTGTGCTGCATGGGGCTGAGATTACAGCAAAACCAGGAAAGGGATATTCTTTAATTGTGCATAAAAATGCTGCATTCGAAAAATTTCTGGAGGATAATCAGATCATAGATGCAGCAAACACAGAGAATAGGTCTGAATTTTTAATCCGATTATTTATTGATACAGAAGAGTACCTCAAAGTAGAAGAACTGGCTGATATGTTATATATATCGCAGAAAGGAGTCAGTAAATCTTTAAAAGAGGCGGAACATTATTTAAATGAATTTGATCTTAACATAATAAGAAAACCGCACTATGGCATGCGGGTAGATGGAAAGGAGTATGATATCCGAAGGTGCCTTTCTTCAATGGCGGGTGAGAATGATTTTACTGCTATAGACAAGAGTATCATTGAGGTGGTAGATAAAGTATTCAAAAAGAACGAGGTAAAAATGTCAGAAATGGCTTTAACTTCATTCTTAATCAGTCTTCAAATTACTGTGGACAGAGTGAAAAAGGGAAAATTAGTAGAAATGGATCCGGCCAGATTCGAAATCAGTATGCACTCGCAATTGAGGCACGATATTCAAGCGGCAAAAGAGTGTGTGAAAGCTTTGGAAGAAGAATACCAGCTTCTATTTCCAGAGGATGAGATAAATTACATAGCGTTAAATATAATGGATAAAAAATACTACGAAAATAATGGAAGTCTGGTAATTAATGAGGAAATTAATTTATTAGTAACAGAGATTTTAGACAGTATCTATAAAACATATGGGCTGGATTTTCGTAAAGATCTGGATTTCTATATGATGCTGGTAAAACACCTTATCCCCTTAAGGCTGCGGTTATTATATGGAACCATGATTAAGAATCCGATCTTAGAGGAGGTAAAGGGAAAATATCCGTTTGCATGGAGCATTGCTTCGGGCTTGAACCATATTATTAAAAAACATTATGACAGGATGATGTCTGATGATGAACTCGGTTACATTGCGATTGCAGTGCAGCTGGCCATAGATAAACATAAAAAGCAAGTAGACAATAGAAAAAATATTCTTCTGGTTTGTGCAGCAGGGAATGTCTTCTCACGGTTTTTAAAATACCGTTTTCAGGAACTTTTTAAAGACTGTATTGAACAGGCATATACATGTGATTATTCTGATCTGCGGGACTATGATTTCAGCAAAATTGACTATGTGTTTTCAACTGTGCCAATAGATATAAGTCTTCCTGTACCAATTTATAAGGTAGAGTATTTTCCTGATGAAGCAGAAATGGGGGACATACGCACCGTACTTCAAAAGCCTGCAAGTATTATAGAAAAATATTTTTCAGAGAAGTTGTTTCTTACAGAAGTAGAGGCTGAAAACAAATCGGAAGTGATTAGGCAAATATGTAACCATATTGCAAAAGCAGTAGACGTACCGGAGGATTTTTATGATTTGGTAATGAAACGGGAGAGCCTGCTTCAAACTGCAATGGGAGGACAGGTGGCTGTACCTCATCCACATCATACAGTTACAGACCAAACATTAATCTGCGTTGCTATTTTAAAGAATCCTATTTATTGGAATAAAACAGATAAAGTTAAAGTAGTTTTCCTGATTTCAATTTCACAGAATGATATGGATGATATGGAGAACTTTTATAGTGATTTCTTTAAGCTGGCATTAACAAAGGAAAACATTGATAGTATCGTAAAAAACCAAACGTATGAAAACCTAATGAGTATTGTAAGATCAATTTGAACCGGCAAGGTTCGGAGGAGAAGAGAATGAAAAAAATAGATAAGATATTTGAAAAGTTAGATCCCATATTTGGGAAGATCGGCAATGAAATCCATCTTCTGGCAATCAGAGATGCATTGATGTCCATGATCCCATTTCTGGCAATTGCCGGAATATCAACTTTCTTTGGTGCAATTTTGTTTACTGAGACAAGTATAATCGGAAAATTTATGGATCCGGAAACACTGACAAACATCGGAACATTTTTTACCCGCATCAGTACCGGCACCATTAGTCTGATGTCATTAATGCTGGTAATCATGATCCCGTATTTTATGGGAAAACAGAGGGGGTATTACAATCCATTGATTCTGTCAATTACAAGTCTGTCGCTGTTCTTTGTTTTCGTACCATTAGCAGGCGGATATGATTATTTTGGCACGCAGGGAGCATTACTTGCAATGATCATCGGGTTAACTTCTTCAGAGTTGTTTATAAAGCTGTCAAAAAATAAGAAGTTAAGAATTAATGTAGGCGATAACGTTCCAGAAGCAGTTAAAAACTCATTCAATACAGTTATTATCATCATCATTTTAATTTGTTTATACTCATTGATTGCTACTGTATTATCAGTTGTAACAGGAATGGAAGCAATTGCATTGATTTGTGATATCTTACAGAAGCCTCTTGTCAGTGTTGGAGCAACACTTCCCGGTGCGATTATTTACACATTGGTACAGACAATCTTGTTTTCATTCGGGATTCATCCCGGTGCTGTCGTGGCTCCTATTGAGACCGCATTTGTTACGGCAATGGACCAGGGAAGGATAATCAATTATTCATTTGTAACAACATTTGGGCAAATGGGCGGTACGGGAGCCTGCCTCGGATTATTAATTGTTTTGATGTTCCTTTCTAAGAGAAAAGAGTTAAAGGTAGTGGGCAGACTTTCTGCAATTGCGGATATATTTAATATTAATGAACCATTATCATTTGGTGTTCCGATTGTATTTAATCCAACTTTAATTATTCCATTTATTGTTTGCCCGTTATTTAATACCATCCTGGCATATGCGGCAACAGCAGCAGGCTTTATGTCAGTGTTTACAAATGTGATAACATGGTCTACACCGGCACTCTTCAAAGGGTATATTGCAAGTAACGGTGACATTCGGGCTGTAATTATGGAACTTATCTGTCTGGTATGTGATATTTTAATCTGGCTGCTCTTTGTGAGAATGTATGAAAGACAGCTTAATAAAGCAGACGTTGCATCAAATTCTGCTGACTAAAGGAGGAAAACGTTATGGTACGTATAATTGTTTGTTGTTCACAGGGGATGTCTTCAAGTGCTTTGATGCAAAAAATGAGAAGCTACATAACCAATGCAGGGGTTGATGCGGAGGTAAAGGCTGCTACAACCTCCCAGATTATGTCCGCAGAAATGGATTTTGATATTGTGATGCTGGGACCTCAGATTAGATTCGAAAAGAAAAAACTTCAGACGGCTTTTCCGGATAAAGTTATTGAGGTTATTCCGATGCAGTCTTATGGCCGTCTGGACGGTGAAGGGGTTGTAAAATTTGGTTTACGTCTCCTGGAAGAAAAGAAAGGTTAATAGTATGGAAAAGCAGAATAGTTTAGAAACAGAACTAGAAACATTTGAAGATAATGTTATGGCATTGATCACAAATGGAGGAAGTGCAAAATCTGAATATGTGAAGGCAATTCAGTATTCCCGGGAAGGAAAGTTTGAAAAAGCCAATGAGATATATGAAAATGCTACAAAGATGTATGATCAGGCACACAGTGTCCATTTTTCAATGATAGGTATGGAAAATATGGTACCCCGGAATCAAATGGAGAGTCTGCTTCTGATTCATGCAGAAGATCAGTTAAATAGCGCCGAAACATTTAAAATATTATATGAGGAATTCAAAGAATTATATAAGATGATCAGAAACTAAATATATTATACATCAGGTTTTAGGAGGAAAAAAATTTGAAAATTGGAATTGCAGGTTCTGGAATGATAGTTCGCTATGTTCTGGAAAACGTATGGAACGAGGTCGGGAACATAGAAGCGAAAGCCATTTGGTGTCGTGATGCAGAGCGTGATGCAGCAGAAAACATTGCAGGAGATTATAGCATTAAAGATATTTATGAAGACTATGATGAGTTCTTAAAAGATAACAGTTTTGATTTTGTATATATTGGGCTTGTCAACTCATTGCATTACGAGTATTCGCTGAAGGCAATCAAGGCGGGCAAAAGTGTTATTTGTGAAAAACCATTTACGTCAACGGCAAAGCAGGCGAAAGAACTTCTGGATGCAGCCAGAGAAAATCATGTATATGTGTTTGAATCAATTCTGCCCTGGTATTCGGATAACTATGATGAAATTAAGAACAGATTACCGGAGGTTGGGGACATTAAGCTGATCCAGTGTAATTTCTCACAGTATTCCCGCAGATATGCGAGTTATCTAAATGGAACAGTACTGCCGGTATTTAATCCACTTTTGGATGGTGGCGCTTTATATGATATTGGTGTGTATAGCATTCATTGGGTTATGGGACTTGCCGGTGTACCGGAAAAGACAGCTTACTTCCCGAATATAGGATATAACGGCATTGATACATCTGGAATATTGGTTATGGATTACGGCAGCTTTAAAGCTGTATGTACTTCGGCTAAAGACTCGGCGTCCCCGGGATGCTGCATGGTACAGGGAGATAAGGGCTGTATTGTGATGCATTCCCATCCGGGAGAATGTCACAAGATTGAACTTACATTAAACGGGGCAGACCCAGTATGTCTCGACAAAGCGCCTCTGGGTGAACCCTTTGTGAATGTATATGAGAGAATCCTGCCAATTGTAGAGAAAGATGAATATGATGTATGTTATGCAATGATGGATAAAGTCATTGAAGTCATGCAGGTGATGGAAGATGCCAGAAAAGGGGCCGGAATTAAATTTTCCTGTGATTAATTCCAGTGTTCCATCCGGCAGGTTACTTGAAAGATGCAATCAATAGAAAGAGGTAGTTGAAATGAAAAAAGTACTTATTGTTGGCGGAACAGGAACTATATCAGAACCGGTTGCCAAAATGCTGGCAAAAGATAAGGAAGTAGAATTGTACCTTCTTACAAGAACAGGGGCATCGAATGGACTGCCCAATACCGTAAAATACATCAAAGCTGACATAAAAGCAAATCCGGATGATGTAAAGGAACAAATAAAGGACATGTCTTTTGATTCAGTAATAGACTTTATTATTATGAATTTAGAAGATGCCCGAAACAGCACAGATATTTTCAAAAATCATACAAAGCAGTTTATCTTAATCAGCACTGTAGATGCACTGGATCATCGTTTTAACTGTCTGATAGACGAATCTATGCCATATGGAAACCAGTACTATGATTACGGCCAGAACAAAGAAGCTGTAGAAAAATATTTTTTGGATGAGTGTAAAAGAGGTTTCCCTGTTACAATTGTAAGGCCTACTCAAACATATTCCAAAAACAGAATTCCTCTCAGCATTAAAGGAAAGTCATGCTGGAGTGTGGTTGAGCGTATGCTGCAGGGAAAAGAGGTTATTATTCACGGAGATGGACAGGGACTGTGGGCGAGTACTCATGCAGAAGACTTTGCACCTTTGTTTTGCCCTTTGGTAGGCCGGAAAGAAGCAATTGGAGAGATATTTCAGGTGATGAATCCGGAGCCCATGACCTGGGACATGATTTATCAGAATCTGGCTGACTTACTTGGTGTCGAGTATAAACCAGTATATATTAGCACATATCTTTTGGATGAATCTAAAGTATATGGCTGGAAAGGCTCTATTCATGGGGACAAGCATTTTTCATGTTTGTTTGACATTTCAAAAGCAAAACAATTTTGCCCGGAATATTCTCCAAAGATAGACATTCGCACAGGTCTTAAAATGTTTCTGGATTATATGGATGAAAATCCACAGCTTAAAGTTACAGATCCGCAATTTGATGAATGGTGTGACAAAACAATTGCCCGTTATAAAGAATGCATGGGTGAATTCATAAAAGATATATAATGAGAGGAATATAATGGAAAGGGAGCAGATGGCGCTTTATCTGACTGCATATGGAAATGCGGAACAAAAAGATAAAGGTATTGTGAGATTAGTATTTAACAGAGTGAATGGAAGTATCCGGAAAGATAGCACTTACCTCTTAAATGGAAAAGCAAATATGGTAATTGATTTACCAGATCAATTGATTGTTTCAGTAAAGGGACCGGAGAAAACAACTTTGGATTTCTATGGAAAAAACGGCATAAAAATGCGGGAAGTCGCGACAGATTTATTTTATAGCTTTGCCTCTCCGGCAGAAGGAGGATTCCTGCTTGCCAGTTATGAAAGCGGAGCAGATAGTTTTTATGATTTAACAGCAGATCAAATCCGTAAAACAGTAGTACATAAAAGGGAGGGATATGAGAAGGCGGGAAAATCACACTTCATTCACCAGATGGAAGATGGAAGATGCATATCTGTAGAAAATAGTTTACAGCAGATTTATATATATAAAGATGAAGGTCTGGAAATAGAAGATGTAATTAATTTTCCCCAATATGCAGAGAAGAATATTCGTCTGCTGGCTTTTTCACAGCACCATCAGAAAGCATATCTTAACACAGAACTTACAAATGAAATTATTGTTTTAGACACAAAAGAGTTTGCAATAATAAAAGAAATCAAAATGACGGATGAAAAGGAAGTTTTCAGTGGCGGTCATGCGATTCGGGAAGATGAGAAACTTTTATGTACGGCATTGAGAGGAAAAAATGTAATTGTTGTTTCAGAGATATGTGACGATGGCATACCAGATATTAAGTATGAATTTTCTTGTGGTAAAACGCCAAGAGATTTAAAATTTATTGGAGACTATTTACTTGTAAGCTGTACAGACAGTAATTGTGTGGAAGTATATCAGGTAACCGGGGAAAAAGCGTATAAGATAGATGAAGCAGAAGTATTTCAGCCAATTACATTTGCGATCGACGGGGAAAGGAAATAAAAAAATGAATAAGGCAACAGATACATTTACTCTGAAAAATGGAGTAGAGATACCCTGCATTGGGTTTGGGACATGGCAGACTCCAGATAATGAGGCCGCGTACACAGCAATTGAAACGGCAATTGCAGCAGGCTACCGTCATATTGATACTGCGAAGATTTATAAGAACGAAGAAAGTGTCGGTAATGCTATAAAGAAATCCATAGTTCCCCGTGAAGAATTATTTATTACAGGAAAAGTGTGGAATACGGACCGCGGATATGAAACAACCCTCATGGCATGTAAAGAATCATTAAAGAAAATGCAGTTGGAGTATTTTGATTTGTATCTCATACACTGGCCAGCTTCTTTTAATAATTATGAGAATTGGGAACAGATTAATGTGGATACATGGAAAGCAATGACAGACCTGTATAAAGCCGGAATGGTAAAGTCAATAGGCGTATCTAATTTTATGCCGCATCATTTAAGGGCATTAATGGACATGGAAATTGTGCCGATGGTAAACCAGATTGAGTTCCATCCGGGACAAATGGAACAAGAGACTGTTCATTTCTGCAGAAAATACAACATCGTTGTGGAGGCATATAGTCCGCTTGGAACAGGCCGGATGCTTGATAATGCAGTTTTAAAGTCGATTGGTAAAAAATACAATAAAACGGCTGCACAAATTTGTCTGAGATGGGCTGTACAAAACAAGGTAATTCCTTTGCCCAAATCAATAACACCTGACAGAATTAAGGAAAATATTCAAATATTTGATTTCGAATTGAGTGCGGACGATATGGATGTAATCAACTCAATGGAATACTTTGCGGGATCAGGACATCATCCAGATTCTATGAAAGAATAGGGCGCTGGAAAAGTGTATAAAAAATTTATGATGTATGCGATGGGCTGGAATATAAATTAGAAGCCATAGTAAAAACAAGAATATCTTATGAAAGCTTAGGTGCCCAAAGGCACAAGACTTCATAGGATATTCTTATTTTGTGGGAAGGGGCTTAAAAATCGGTATTAACCGACATCCCCTTTTCAATAGTATTTTACATATCTTTTATAAATTTCAAAATCTTTATCATCTTATCCTGCTCCTCCACAGAAAACTGATGCACAATATTCAAAAGCTCGGCATCCCGGGCTTCGGAGCGTTTTTTCTCGTCTGTATCAGCATCCCCGGTGTATTCCCCGGCATTTAAGATAGAATCCAGAGTTACATTGCATAGTTTTGCGTAATATAAAAGAACGCGAAGATTTAATTTAGCACGGTTATTTTCGATATTGCTGATAAATGATACCGTACAGCCAAGGTCATTGGCTATTTGTTCCTGCGTATAAGAATGCTTTGTCCTGAGCCGTTTCAATTCCATTCCCACTTTACTCAAATCCTGCTGTTCCATTGCTTTCACTCCCATCTATATTACAGTTTATCTGCTCCGGATACGTTTGGCAGTATGAACCGTAATTGATCTATACTAATAAGTATATTTTAGTATACTTAACAGTTGAAAACAACCAGTTTATTTAGTATAATAAAATATACTTATTAGTATAGGGAGAAAAACTTGGGATGGAGATTCGGGAGATATTAGATTTATAAAGAAAAGATCAGGAGGTGAGCATTATGACTATTCAGGAAATGAAACAGTTGATGCAGGAGCGGGGATATACTTATGCCCAAATTGCAGATTTATCAGGTGTTCCGCTTGGAACGGTACAGAAGATTTTTAATGGGGAAACTAAAGGTTTAAGGTATGATATACTTACTGCACTTGAGGGGATATTTAAGGAACCGATGGCAGTGATGGAGAGCTGCGCGGCTTACGGGGAGGAAAAAAAGCCCGGTATGTATACCATAGAGGATTACCGCGCACTGCCGGAGGAGCAGAGAGTGGAGCTGATAGACGGATATTTTTATGATATGGCGGCACCTACGACCTTCCATCAGTTGATAGCAGGCGAGGTATACCGCCAGATTGCAAACTATATCATAGATCAGGGAGGTGCATGTACGCCGTTTATCTCTCCGATTGATGTCCAGCTTGATAATGATGAAAAGACCATGATTCAGCCGGATGTGATTATTGTGTGTAAGCCTGATCAGATTGAAAGGCGTAATATCATGGGAGCGCCTGATTTTGTTCTGGAGGTTATTTCACCGGGAACCAAGAGAAGGGACCATGTCGTCAAGTTATTTAAATATGAACAGGCAGGTGTCCGGGAATATTGGATTGCAGACCCCTATAAGAAGAGGGTACTGGTGTACTTTTTCCAGTGTGAAGCTTCCCCTGTGATTTATCCGATTGACGCGGACATTCCGGTAAATATCTATGAAGGAAAGCTGACGATTAAGTTTCAGCAGATTGCCAAATGGGGAGAGCAGGAGGATTAACATGAATATACAGATTTTTGGCACAAATAAATGTTTTGACACGAAGAAGGCCATGCGCTATTTCAAAGAACGGAATATAAAGTATCAGTTTATTGATATGAAAGAAAAAGGAATGAGTAAGGGCGAATACAATAGCGTAAAGCAGTCAGTAGGCGGACTGGATGCCATGCTGGATGAAAAATGCAAAGACAGGGACGCTCTGGCACTGATCAAATATATCGCAGACGAAGATAAAGATGACAAGGTTTTGGAAAACCAGAAGGTGCTGAAGATGCCAATCGTCCGGAATGGTAAGCAGGCAACGGTAGGGTACTGCCCTGAGATTTGGAAAGTATGGAACTGAGCTGGATAACAAGAAAGAAGAAAATAGGCAAGACTGACTGTGTCAAAAGCTTGACAGATAGAGATATTGAGAATATAATTGAACAAAAGTTCAATTATGGAGGGCGAGATGGCGCAGGTATTAAAGGAAGATATAAATAAAAGAATACTAAAAGCTGCTCTGGAAGAATTCTATGAGAAGGGGTATAAATCAGCCGCTATGCGGAATATTGCACAGAAAGCTAAAATACCGGCGGGTCTCATTTATTCCTATTATAAAAATAAAGAGGCACTTTTTAATGCTGTTCTAAGTCCGGTCCGGTATGACTGGGAACGGGTATTGAATACAAAGGATGATACACATAATGAGGGTGAGATATATGGTCTGAGCCGGGCCGAGACAGATTGTTTGATTCAGTTGTTTGAACATAGGAAGGAATTTATCATCCTAATGGATAAAAGTGAGGGGACAAAATACGCACCGGAGAAAGAACGGTTTGTACTGGATATAGAAAGTCATTTAAACAGGCATCGCAGAGATGATATTGCAGATGCAGTTTTTATCCATATTGTTGCAAGTAACTTTGCAGATGGCTTAATGCAAATTATGTATCATTATGAAGGAAAGGAATGGGCGATTATGATACTGCAAAAATTATCGAAAATGTATTTATCGGGAATTGGTCTGTAAGGCTGGTTCCTTTTTTTATTGAACAATATTGAATTAATGTTCAATATTGAGGCGGGAATACGATATGAAGCAATAGTGTGTGTTCGCATTGTTTAGATATTATCTGGCATAAGTGTTTTACCTTTTGCCGTTAATATAAATAAAATATCAGGAGGATATTATAATGAAAGAAGAATCAACAAGAATCAATTTATTACAAAAAGCGGATGTTTCAACTGCACTTATCAAATTGGGAATACCTACAATGATCGGCATGCTTATTTCTGCATTGTATAATGCCATTGATGCTTATTTTGTAGGCGGTCTGGGAATAAGCCAGATGGGCGCCGTGTCTGTAGTGTTTCCAATCGTCCAGATTGTTATTGGTTTGGGAATGATGTTTGGAGCGGGTGCATCTTCCTACATATCACGCCTGCTTGGAAAAGGGGATCAGGAACAGGCGGACCAAGTAGCATCTACAACACTTTTTTCAAGTATACTGGCAGGTGCCATAGTGATTGCAGGAATTCTTATCTTTCTGGATTCCGTACTTACTTCACTGGGAGCAACAGATACAATCTTACCCTATGCAGCGGCATATGCGCGGATTTATGTAACAGGTTCTATCATAAATGTATTCACAGTTACAATGAACAATCTGCTTACGGCACAGGGAGCAACAAAGTTTACAATGATAGCAATGCTTACGGGAAGCATTACGAATGTCATTCTGGACCCGGTTATGATTTACGGAATGAAATTAGGCATAGAGGGAGCGGCTATCGCTACTGTTATTTCCTTATGTATCAATATGCTGTTCTATATTGGATACATCGTAAAAAAACGAGGAGTTTTAAGAATTTCATTTAATAGGATTAAATTTTCTAAAACGATCTACGTGGAAATTCTGAAAATTGGCATACCTGTACTACTATTTCAACTTTTAGCCAGTGCTTCAATGGGGGCCATTAACATGTCGGCGAAACTGTATGGAGACTATGCAGTTGCGGCAATGGGAGCGGTTACCCGGATTATGACTGTAGTTACCTATGTAGTATTTGGATTTCTGAAAGGATTTCAGCCGTTTGCCGGATATAATTATGGGGCAGGGCAGTTTGGAAGATTAAAAAAATCCATTCACCTTTGTATGGTATGGTCTACCGGATTTTGTATCATCGCGGGAATTGTACTTATTATTTTTTCAACACCAATCGTTTCCCTTTTCGGAACAGATATGCAGATGATCCGGCTGGCAGGTAAGGCACTTAAAATGAACGCAGTTATGTTTATGACGTTTGGCTTTCAAATGGTATATGCATCATTGTACCTTGCAATTGGTAAAAGTCTGGTTGGAAGTTTGCTAAGTCTGGGCAGGCAGGGAATCTTTTTCTTTCCGTTAATTGTTTTCCTGCCCCGGATTCTGGGACTGGCAGGGGTGATCAGTGTTCAGCCGGTGGCAGACTTTTTTACTACAATAATCACTGTGTACTTTGCAATAAAAATAGATAAGCAGCTTATGATAGGTTAGGTTTTTCCAGCTAGGCTGTTAACATTGCCGGATTTACTCATTCGCTTCTTTCTCCACAGGAGTACAATACAGGTACCAAATGAAAAAGGAGAGGTTACTATGAGTATATTGTTAGAAGCGAAAGAGGTAACAAAAATTTATGCCAGGGCACAGCGCCCCAGCTTAAACAAGGTATCTTTTTGTATAGGCAGGGGCGAATTTATCGGTATTATGGGTGCATCCGGTTCCGGAAAGACTACCCTGCTCAATGTGCTTTCGACGATTGATACGCCTACAAGCGGAGAGATCCGGATAGACGGTGTGGATTTGAAGAAGCTCAATACGACAAGTGCCGCCGATTTCCGCAGAGACCATCTGGGTTTCATTTTTCAGGAATATTTCCTGCTTGACAGTCTTACGATCCGTGAAAATATATCTGTTCCACTCACTCTTCAAAAGCTGCCACCAGAAAAAATCGAACATATGGTGCGAAGTCTGGCAGAAAGATTTGGAATCGCGTCACAACTGGGCAAATATCCCAATGAGCTGTCCGGAGGACAGAGGCAGAGGGCGTCAGCGGCAAGGGCTGTTGTAAAACATCCGCGCATCTTGTTTGCGGATGAGCCGACAGGCGCTCTGGATTCAAGTTCGGCTGCAGATCTGCTGGCTGCTTTGAAAGAAGCTAATGAGGAGCTTCATACGACCATATTGATGGTTACCCATGACGCTTACGCGGCAAGCTTTGCAAACCGTATTTTGATTTTCAAAGATGGCAGTATTATCAGGGAACTGCATAAACATAACGGCAGCAGGCATGAATTTTATGAGAAGATAACTGCAGAAAACGCAAAACTGGATACGGAAAGATAAGGGGGGCAGGACAATGAATACTTTATCTGTGGCAGTCAAAAATTTAAGGAAAAATGCTTCATTTTATGCCCTCTACCTGCTATCAGCGGCCCTTGTAGTTACTGTTTTCTTTGCTTTTGCATCGTTTTCCGTGAACGATGTAATGCTTGATAAAATATCTTCGGATGGCCGGGTAGAGTCGATGTGCAGTACCATCTCACTTTTTTTAATGGCATTTGTGGTATTTTATATGTCCTATTCGAACCGTTTTTTTCTGAAACGCCGGACAAAGGAGCTTGGTATTTATTTACTGCTGGGGTATCGGAAAACGACGATACTGTCCCTGCTTACTGCTGAGAATATAATAATCGGCTGCTTTGCTTTTGCTGTTGGACTCGGTTCAGGAGCAATCGCCCATAAAGGGATTGTATGGGGCATTACGCGTCTTCTGAAACTTTCAGCAGATACTTCACAGATACCACTTTTTAATATCCATGCCATCATAAAAACTGCAGGATTTTTCCTGCTGGTTATGTTTTCCCTGTGTCTCTCAAACGGACGATTTCTTTTTAAAAGCTCTCTTATGGAGATGATACGTTTTGAAAAGAAGGCAGAGAAGGGCATGAAATTTCATCGTATTCCTGCTGTGCTCGGGCTTGTAATGACCTTATCGGGTTACATTCTGGCGCTGGATATTCTGAGAGGTTCACAATCCCTCTGGATTTCCGCCGGATTTTATTCTGTCGGCATGCTGACGGCAATGCTCATTGTGATCGGCACAATATTCTTTATCTCATCATTCCTTCCTTATGTGATGAAGAAAAGTAAGAATAGTAAACGGTCATTTTACACTGAAACGAAAATCATAACGACACCAAACTTTATCTACCGTATCCGTTCCAATGCAAGAACTCTGGTTATGCTTACACTGCTTTCTGCGGCAGCCCTATCAGTATCTAGCATTATGGCCTTGACAATCTATTATCCAATTGCCGCTGTGTCCCGTGTTGCCCCGTCGGAAATCGAGTTCAGAGTGGAAGATGAAACGCAGATAGATGCGGCCAGACAGATCGTCCATAATTATGGAATTGATGATAATGAGGTTACTTTTTCGCAGACAAATATTTATAAAGTCACATCGTCTGCACCAGACCTTCCCGTGGAGTATAGTGTCGGTACTGCAATGGGGGATGCCAAAAACAAAGAAATACTGAGGGAAGCCGGTTTTGAATGCATCTCTTATTCAGACTTTATTTCACTTTTACAGGCACAGGGCAGGACAGATATTCCTGACGGGATAAATAGCATGGAATGTATTTTAGTCAAATACCAGCCTGATGGAAACGGAAATTCCGAGGCGGGCAGTATCTACCCCCTGAATATAGATGGCGGTGAAGTACCGCTGACTGTAAGGGAGGTTACATTAAACAATCCGGTTTCTTTTGCAAACAGTATCGGAACCTTGATTGTGAGCGATGAGATTTACGGGCGCCTGAAGCTGACAGACTCACCGGCCACAAGGATCTTAAGCATCAATGGGAAAGCTGTTGAAGATAACGATGCACTGTATGCCGATATCAGCGATATGCTTGGGAACAGCCCTTATCTGCAGGGATACTCGCACAGGGTAAATGAATTGTTTTCGCTGAACAGTTCGACGTTCCTGCTGATTGGTTTTCTCGTCGTTTTGTTTTTCATAGCTGCCGGAAGTATTTTGTATTTTAACAATATATCTGCCGTTTCCGACACAAAATCTGATTATGAAATCTTGATGAAAATGGGATATTCCATCCGGAGCATTCAGAAAATCATCAGGAAACAAGTGATGACATTTTTTGGCATACCGTTCATACTCGGCCTTGTAGATTGTATTTTTGCAGCCATCGTGTATAAGGCCGGGCTGATGCAGAACCTGCTTGGAAATGCATTCATCCAGTATGTTCCGGCTGTTATCGCCATAGCTGTGACAGCACTCATTTATGTGATCTATTACCTCCTTACCGTACACACTTGCTGTACAATGGTATGCAAAAAGATGCTATAATAGTAGATATCTAAAAGGAGGGTGGTAATGAAAAATACAATAGGGAGGCTGTTGTTCTGGTTGAATTACATTTTGGTTATCCTTTACATGGCCCACCAGGTCAGCAGGGGACAGACAATAATTGAAAGTAGTGTGGCGATTCTTATTTCGTCACTCATGCTCATAGATAGTACGTATATCAGCGCGTGCAACATCAGAGATAATAAAGTCATTACGCTTTTCTGCGGGCTTCTGGCTTTAGACAGCTGGTATATACTTCTGTCTTTTTCGGAAAGTGCGGCAGAGGGCTTCATCTTTATCGCACTAAGCCCGTTGATATGGTATGTGTCAATCCGTTTTGTGCTGATGTTTTTATTTCAGGGAAGCGGATATAAATTCCAGAAAGCGGTGCATGTGGTGCTCCTGGCAGCCTGTACCGGCTCACTTGCCGGCATCTGCATTTCGGACAGGGTATATGCATGTTTCTATGGGATACAGTTTTTATTAAGCTGCCTGTGCTTTTTATTTATCGTTATCTATCACTGGAAAAGAGCTGCCTTTGTATTGAAAAATGAGTGGAAGAGCCTCTCATTTTCAGCAGCAGTGATTACGTTCCTTTTCCTGTTGTATTATTTTGCCACTCTGGATGTACATGGCCATATCTCTAATTTCGGGATATACCTGCCTGGGCTTCTGTTCTTAATGAGCATTCATGGAATTGTTCTGAAAGAGAACAGCGGCAGTCCACTTTCTACGATTTTCAGTAAAAAGCAGTTGGCGCTAATGATAATCTTATTTCTTCTTATTCCGGGGCTGGCCGTTATGCTTACAGGCGGCAGTTATGAAGAATGGTGCATTGCCGTAAATATCCTGTTTTCTTTTACTTATATCTGTAATATCGTTTTAGGCTATAACTTAAGGAAGGGGGAAAGCAGGTTAATCAAGGAAAGCCAATATGGGGAAGCTCTGCGGCAGCTTAAGCAGGAAGAGCTGCTGAAAGCGGAATTTGCCAATTTTTTGCACGATGATGTACTGCAGGACCTTCTTTCTGTGAAAAATATGATGACAAAAGTGCATCGTCCGGATGTGCAGGATATGATAATTGAAACACTGGATGGCCTGAATAATCATATCCGCAGCCAGATGCAGGATTACCACCCCGTTATCCTGAAAAACCTGACTGCAAAGGAAAATTATCAAAATCTAATAGAGGCTGTTTCGCAGTCGTTCCCCGGGCGGAACATGCAGATCTCTTTTGACTGCCCTGAAAACCTATTCTTAGTTGAGCCATACAACGTTTTTATATACCGGATGCTCAAAGAACTTCTGACAAATGCCTTCAGGCATTCTGACGGGAGCCAGGTATGGGTAATGCTTACACTGGAAAACGGGACTATAGAGTTATCTGTCAGCGATGACGGGAATGCCGGGGCAAATGCCCTGATTACAGCAGATAAAGCAAAGCACAAGGGGATCGCTTCCGTGAAAGAGCAGGTAAATAACATGGACGGATTGATGACGATATCGGATAACACGCCACATGGCATCAGGGTACAAATCTCAATACCAATGAAAGGAGATGTTTCTTATCAATATTTTATTAGTTGATGACCATACACTTTTTGCAGGAAGTCTTTCGATTGCCCTGGATGAATATGATGAAATCGCCCATTTCTATTCAACGCAGGACATTCAGAGTCTGCAAAAGATGATCAGTGATAAAAGCATAGATATTGTTTTGATGGACATTAACCTCGGTAATTTAAGTGATGCCGATGGATTAGAAATAGCGGCAGGTTTGTTAAAAGAGAATTCTGCAGTAAAAATCGTGGTTCTCACGGGTTATGATCTTCCCGTTTACAGGCATGAGGCGAAAAAAGCGGGTATAAGTGGTTTCCTGAATAAAAACATCAGTCCCGATGATTTGATTTCATCGCTGATTCATGTTTTTCGTGGTGGTACTTGTTTCCCCTCAGAGAATGGGGACATTATTATTGAGGATTTAACGAGTATGGAAAAGAAAATCTTACGGCTGATCAGCAGCGGAAAAACGCGGAAGTGTGTTGCCGGGGAATTATATATGAGTGAGAGGACTCTTTCAAATCACTTGCAGCATATCTTTGGAAAGTTAGAAGTTTCTTCTGTCGTGGAAGCTGTGACTAAAGCAATTCAGCTCGGGTATATATCACCGATATGGTGAAAAAAGATTAAGTTATACAGAGAACAAAAATCATATCCTGATTTTCGTTCTCTGTTTTTTTGACGACAGGATATAACGAAAAATCGTATATAAGGAGGATAAGCATAGGAAAGTCTTTATTTGTTTTCCGGGATATAATGAGGGTTAAAAAGGGGGAATCCATCATGGGAAAATTATTCGGGCCGGTCGATATGACAAAAGGGACGCCCTGGAAGAAGATCGGGATATTTACGATTCCTATGCTGCTGGGAAATATTGCGCAGCAATTGTACAATACAGTGGATAGCGTCGTGGTAGGGAAATATATTGGGGATTCCGCACTGGCGGCCGTCGGTTCGGCGGGACCGGTCGTGAATCTTCTGATTGTATTATTTGTAGGAATCAGTGTAGGCGCAAGTATAGTGGTATCCCAGTATCTGGGAGCCAGAATACGCGACGGGCTTTCACATACAATCGGCAACTGTATTACGCTTACATTTATTGCATCTTTGTTAATCATGGTGGTAGCCACGCTTCTGGCCAGGCCGATGCTGCAACTTTTAAATACGCCTGACAGCATCATTGACTGGTGCACATCCTATTTGAGAATTTTATTTCTGGGATCGGCAGGGCTGGCCTTTTTTAATATACTCAGCGGGGTTCTGCGTGGATTAGGTGATTCTGTTTCCGCATTAATCTATCTGCTAATTTCAAGCATGATTAATATTATTTTAGACCTGTTTTTTGTTTCTGTGCTGAAACTGGGAGTTGACGGGGTAGCCTATGCAACCATTATTGCACAGGGGATTTCCGGACTATTATGCTTTCTCAAATTAAAACGGATGGATACACTGTTTGATATTAAACCTCAGAATCTGAAATTAAAGAAGGAATTTGCCATTGATATTATCAGGCTGGGATTTCCTTCAGGAGTGTCACAGGCTATTCTGGCGACTTCAATGCTGCTGGTACAGTCATTGACAAACAGTTTCGGTGAATTATTTATTGCAGCGAATGTGATGGTAATGCGTGTGGACGGCTTCGCGATGCTGCCGAACCAATCCTTCGGAAACGGACTGACGACATATGCGGGGCAGAATGTGGGCGCCGGGGATCAGGCAAGGGTTGAGCAGGGGGCCAGACAGGGGACGCTGATGACAATCATAACAACTTCTGTGATCACGGTTTCCATCCTGATCTTCGGGAGGAACCTTATGGGGATATTTACAAACACAGAGGAACTGATTGCTACGAGTATGAAAATGATGATGATACTTGCCCCGGGCTATGTTGCAATGGGAATCGTACAGGGATTAACCGGTGTTATGAGGGGGGCAGGAGACACGATCACACCAATGTGGATAGCCATAACAATGACATTGTTTATCCGCGTGCCGCTGTCATATTTACTCATATTTTTGACGAAAAGTGCACAATACCCACAGGGAAGAAAGGAATATATCTTTATTTCACTGACGCTATCCTTAATTATGGGGGCAGTCATGAGTGTTTACTTCTACAGAAGAGGGAAGTGGAGAGGGAAGAGTGTAGTTGACAGTGAGGTCAGGAACACAGAAAAATAGAAGAGAAGGAATATAAAGAGATTGCCCGGAAAAGCCGCATATAGCGATTTTTTCCGGGCAATCTCTTCCTTTACTCCTCTGGTTTTGCCGGTACTTTAAAATGTGGTTTGTCCGGATGTGCCAGACAATAAGGTGTGTTAAATCCAACCTCTTCAATGGGAATTAGTCTTCTGAATTCGCCGTTACGTTCGGCTTCATCTAAAATGCTTTCGAATAATGTTTTCCGAACGCCAATCAGAGGCTTGATATGTTCTTCAATACTAGGTTCTAGGCGAATAGCACCAGTCGGACAAATCATGAAACACCATGCGCATTCATGGTTGTCGTTGCAGCAGCAGCCCTCGCTTCCAAACTTTTGGGGTTCACATGATAAATCAATGTAATCCATCGTACAATTATCCATACAACGCGTACATTTGGGATAAATACATTTTTCCGGATCACGCACAATTTTTCCCTGAGGGTTCCCATATTCTAATAGCATATTTACAATTGCAACAGCCTGGTTTTTATTAACGTCATTTTCCGGCATTGGCGGGATGAGATCTGTCTCACCATTGTGAATACGCTGACTCCTTTCCACCATTTCACGGCCAAATGCTTTGGCTTCTGCCAGATCCTGTGCATCAGGATGCCCGGCAGTGTAATAAGGCTCAGGCATGCCCGGCATTACGACGTTTCCATACCACCGCCTGCTTCCGATAACTGTAAAACCAGCTTTCTTTAGGTTTGGGAGCACAACCGGGAAATAAAACCCCGGCATTGTACCATGTGTACAAAATGAAAAAATATGCCTGCCCTTTTGGTCAGGGGCATTATTATAAAATCTGCGGATATTCGGCGGGTCAGCTTTCCAGACAGGGCTTCCGAGACCAATTAAATCATAATTTTCCAGCATTTCATAAGAAACTTTTTTAATACTTTTTACATCAACCTGTGATGCTGCTTCTCTGGCGCCGTCACCGATGCTGTGTGCAATTTTGCGTGTATTCCCGCTTTGAGAGAAATAAATAATTAATACTTTCATGAGTTTCACTCCTATACTTGAACTTTCTCAGGTACACAGGGGCTAACGGGTCTTTCTCCGGTATAAGAGGGACAGTAATATTCCCAAAACTGCTAACCCAATGGCGATAACAAATGCTAAGCTGTAATTTCCAGACGCGCTATACACCTGATTCATAATCGTAGGCCCTAAATAACCTGCCAATGCAAATCCGATAAACATAATCCCATAATTTACGCTGTTATTTTTCTGGCCGAACTGATCCGCGGTGAATCCGGGAAATACGCCCATGAAGGAACCGAAACAAAGTCCGATTATAGATACCCCGATATAGAATTTTACCACATCGCCAATCCCGGACGTACAGATCAAAAGCAGTCCCGGTATGGATGAAACGAGCATAATCGTGAGAACATTAATCCTTCCGATGATATCCGACAGATACCCGGCGGCAACTCTTCCCAGAGTGTTAAACAGTGCTAGGACGGAAACGGCAGTTGTGGCTGACATAACTGACATCCCGATCATCTGCTGGGCGATAGGGGAAGCCTGTGAGATGGTCATTAAGCCAAATACAGCCCCGCAGGTCAGCATTGCGATCATGATGTAAAACACCGGGTCCTGTAACATTTGACGCCAGTTTTTTTCTTCTTGTATTCTGGTATGTTCTTTTTTATCCTTTCCGCCGTTCTTCTTTTGAGCCATTTTTTCTTCATATCCAGCCGGTACAAAACCTTCCGGACACTTTTCAATAAAAAAAGCCCCGATGCATATAACTAAAATAAATACAATACCTAACAACTTGAAAGTAGGGATGATTCCCATGCGGTGAATACATACATTTGCTATCGGAGGAATCACAACAGAACTGATTCCATATGAAGCCGTTGCAATTCCGCCGACCAGACCGCGCCGGTCAGGAAACAGTTTTACAGAATTATTGATGGTGCATCCGTATACAAGTCCCATCCCCAGACCACACCCTAATCCATAGCTTACCATAAGCGATGGGATGCTTTTTGCAAACCCGGACCCGATCATGCCGATTCCAAACAGCAGTCCTCCTAAAAAGACAACCCATTTTGGCCCGAATTTGTCATTAATCATACCGCCTGAAATGAGTGTGACCGGCCCTACTGAATTCGCAATCGTGAATACAATTGCGAGGTCGGAAGCTGTAATTGCCGACGAAGTGACAGAGCTTAAATAATCTGCCATAGGCGCGGCAAAGACACTCCATACATATAGGGAGCCGATACAAAGATTAATCATACAGCTGGCAACTAAGACAGCCCACCTTTTCTTTGTTAATTGTTTTGTTTTTTCATAATTCATCTTTTCTCTCCATCATGTTCCAGTTCCTGCATGGTTTTCCGCAGTTTTATAAAATCCTCATCCAGATGTTTGTACATATCCAGATAATAAGGATAGAGCCGGTCGTAAACCGCAGCCCATTCTTCATCAGGCTGAATGACTTCTTTCACCCGGATCAGCTTGTCAATGCTTGCAGTAAGGTCTGAAAAGACTCCGATAGAATGTCCCACAATCAAGGCATCGCCGAAAGGAACATCTCCGGACTTCTCATCCAGAATGTGCACAGGCATATGCAGCATAGAGGCTTTGATTCTGGACCATGTACGGCTTTTGGCTCCGCCCCCGGTAATGCGCAGGCAGTCTGCTTTTCCGCCGGCGGATTTGATCGTATCCATAACATGGCGCAGGGCAAAAGCGGTTCCCTCAAAAACACTGCGGAGCATTTCATCCTTTGTTGTGTCGAGAGACATGCCGATAAACATTCCTCGCGCATGGGAATTCCAGAGCGGCGCCCGCTCTCCGAGCAGATAGGGGAAGAAAAGAACACCACCGCTGCCGGGTGCGGCATTTAATGCAAGCTGGTTGATATGGTCATATACGTTCATCCCGTGTGCGGCTGCGTAGTCCTTTTCTGGCTGTCCGAAGGTATCTAGACACCATTTCAGCGCGGCTCCGCTTGTATTAATCGGTGCATCAAAGACGTAAGGCATTCCGTCTATGGAGCATGGCTTGGTTACGACAGGGATATCTGTCGCGCTGCGCCGGTCACTTCCTACAAACACAAGGGATGTCGTGCCAGAGGATTCCCCTGCTTCACCGAGTCTGCTCAAACCGGTTGCGTACATAGAAGCCATCGCATCACTGGCGCCGGCAGCCACCGGAATGCCGCTGACCAGCCCGGTTAACGCAGCTGCCTGTGGTGTAACAGTCCCGATAATTTCAGTTGTCAGGCTTGGTGCAGGGAGCAGTGCATCCAGATCACATCCGATTACTTTCTGGATTTCTTCGGACCACTTTAAATTCTGGAGATCCAGACATTGGCACCGCACGGCCTGATCGATATCCATCGTCATTTGGCCTGTGAGTTTATAATTAATATAGGAACTTGCCTGCAGCACCCGGTATGTCTTAGAAAAAAGTTCCGGTTCATTCTTTTTGAACCACAGGATTTTATTAGGAAGAAAAGCAACATCCGGCTGTGCACCAATGATTGAAACAAGCCTGTTAAAGCCAATGGAATCTATGATATAGCGCAGTTCTGCAGCAGAACGGCTGTCCATCCATATCATGGCATTCCTTAAGGGACTGCCTTCCTTATCTACGGGAAGCATAGTGACGGTCTGGGAGCTTACAGAGATGCCACGGATCTTCCTCACGACTTCCGGTCCGGCTTTCCGTGTGATTTCCTGCAGGATTTCTACGGTATTGCTCCACCAGAGTGCTGCATCCTGTTCTACCATTTCCGGTCCGGGGAACAGCAGTTTGTTTTCCCTTGACGCCGAGGCGATTACTGTCCCGTCATCTGCTAAAATAATACCCTTTACGTTGGTTGTTCCCAAGTCAATGCCGATCAGGCAGTTTTCTGGATTACTCATATAGGGTGTACCTCCTCTAAAAATATAGTGTGCATCATACTATAAATAATGTTAACAGGTGAGTATCAACTTCTCAAAACACAAATTGCCGTAACAAAACGGCAATATAAAAATTGCTTCTGCTGGGATGCAATTTTATACTGTAAGCAGAAAATGACAGGAGGAAGATAATATGGAAATGAAAGCGGCAGTGATGTACGGACCGAATGATATAAGGGTGGAATCTGTGGAAAAACCGGCGTGTCCCAGGGACGGGCTTATATTGAAAATCATGGCGGTTGGCCTGTGCGGCTCCGATATCCGGAATCTGACAAGTGACTCAAGGAAAGGAAACTACCCGTTTATTTATGGACATGAAATAGTAGGTGTCGTGGATGAGGTCGGGGAAGAAGAGACGAAGTATCAGACGGGAGACCGTTTATTTTTATTTCCGGGAACCTATTGTATGGAATGCGAGGAATGCATCAGCGGTCATAGTGAAAACTGTTCCAACAAAGAGGTAGCCTCTCTTGCGGGAACCGGTGGTTTTGCACAATACGTGGCAGTAAAAGGGGAAAAAATCCGGAGGGGCGGAATCTATGAGATTCCTGAGGATGTTTCATTCGAGGCGGCGAGTCTTGGAGAACCACTGACCTCTGTCTTTGCGTGTCTTGAAAACGTAAAGGTGGAATATCCGGATGTGCTGGTTATTATCGGCGCAGGTCCGATCGGATGTTTCATGGCACAGCTGGCAAAGATCAGGGGCGCCCAGAAAGTCATTATGATCGATTTGAACGATACACGTCTGGAAATGGCAAAACAGTTTGGAGTCGATGTTACCGTCAACAGTTCCGTGGAAGATCCCATTGAGGCTGTCAAACGGCTGACAAATGGGAAAGGTGCAGACAAAGTCATCTCAGCCACACCGGCCAATGCAACACAGACACAGAGCATCCACATGGTAAAAAAAGGCGGGCTTGTCGTATTCTTCGGCGGAGTCCCGAAAGACTCCATGACAGAACTGGACTGCAATCTGATCCATTACAACAATATCTGGATAAAAGGACATTTCGGGGCCTCCTACAGCCAGTCTAAGAGAGCATACCAGCTTGCGATTTCACCGACGTTCCCGACGGAGAAATTCATCACACATATACTGCCTCTGGATAAAATCAACGAAGGGATCCAGCTAACAAAATCAGGCGAGGCAATCAAGGTAGTTTTGCATCCTTGGGATTAAAAGGAGCATAGTTAACGAGCTTTAGTCTCGTTGACGGATGGGGGGCGCCAAGCAGACTGTAATGTCTTTTCAAAATCCTGACCGCTTGACGAAGAAGTTCTAATAGAGCGAGAGACGCACAGAAGGGCACATCCGGCCGGAAGGAAAAGGCCCATTTCCCGGAGGAAATCCCAAGCCAGGTGCGGCGTATGTGTATGGGCTGCCCGGCTGTTAGCTGCTTCGGATATAAATCATAGTGAGGACACATCCGTTTCACATGGTTAGAGTCCCTCCCGAGTCTTTCCTGCTGTCCGGATGAACCAGCCTGCGGTGGAATGGGACGAAGCCCTGACGGAAGCATGGGGCCTGTTTGGAATACATATAATGAGCTTAGCAGCAGTTAGAGGATACACACAAAATCAGACGGAGAAAAGTGAATTACCAAATTCACTTTTCAGACCGCCTGAGATGCCTAATCATCAGATTAGGTATTGAATGCGGGCGGTGCCGCCTGATTTTGCGTGTATTCTCTTACTGCTGCTTAGCGAATGTACAGTATTCCAAACAGGCCCCATGCTTCCGTCAGGGCTTCGTCCCATTCCACCACAGGTGTCCCCCATTCCGTCTTCAAAGCGAAGACTCGCTCCCTCACTCTTCGCAGTTTTTTGGGGTTGAGAAAAAGTTTAACAATTCCTCTTTGGTATGTACCCTGCGGAAATAGTCAGTATTGTCATGTTCAACATATATTTCCTGTAGCAGCTTCAGGAGTAATGGCTGGCTTGACGCGTCGAAGCAGGCCATGATTATAACCCGGATTTTGTTGGATTTCCACAGGATTCGGTGCTCTAAGGTTGCGACTGAAAGCTGTGTTTTTTCAGCCGGTTTAAGAGAATACAAAAATAATACCCCGGGCTGGAATCCGTATGTGTAAGTGGACTCTCTTCTTAAGATGTCCTCCAGAAACTCAGAGGTTACCAGTCCATCGCGGATAAAATCTTCACACAGGTATTCGATAACCGGAAATCTTTCGGTTACGCTTATGTTTTCATGCCAGTAGGCATCAGGCAGAAGGCTGGACAGGGACTGGGGCTGGTTCTTAAAGAGGAACTTCATGCAGTTGTCGGATACTACCTTCTGAATACGGAAATAATCCTCCGGCAGCATATCAGGGGAGATGCGTAAAACCTGTGTGCCCGGATGATCTGTTATCTTTTTCTGGACGGTTGTCAGAACGAGGTCTGTATTCTGAAAATTAAAGGCGCTTCGTGCATTCACGGGCAGCAAGGCAGTGATGTTGATGTAATTGCCGAAGGCACCCAGCGTTTTTCTCTTAATTGCCCAGATCGCCGGCAGATTCAAGTGACAGCAGATGACGGTCCGTATGCGGTTTTCCGGATGGCATGTCCAGTAACCTTCCAGAGCGCCGGAAATACAGAATGTCAGGTAAATCAGTTCTTTTTCATTCAGGTAATAACCCAGATATTCCAACGCCACCGGCTGCATCAGATAAGCGATTTCAGAGTCAACCAGAAGATTCTTCCGGATCAGATTGATATTCCCCTGTGCATTGAATATATGACCGGGCGATTTCAGGTAACGAAGATATTGTAAAAGTGTAATGTAGAAATCTTCATCATCAGAAAAATCAATATGGAAGGTCGCGCGGACTTTTTTTAAATAGCAGTCTGCCATTTCAAGAAAGAGCGGGTCAAAATAATCGGCCACCGTTTTAAAATTCAATTTTGATGCATCCAGTAAATGGCTGTCGCACAGATGCCGGTAAATGGCCTGTTTCTCCTGAGGGGGAAAGCTGCAGGAAAATACCTCTTCCATAGAATCGAATATATCCGTACACAGGCTGAATACGTTGTCATTGATATCTGTATATGCAGGCTCCTCGGGCAGAATATGTCCGGACAGCATACGGTAATACATAATCGCAAGTGAAAGATTAAGTGATACCAGATTTGCATCTTCAATCTGGAAATGGCAGTTATATAAATGTCTGGCAGTAATCTGCATAATCAGATTCATGATATCTTCATCCAGAAAATGATAATTGTAATAGGCATTTCCCGTGGTGTTGTAATTCCAGTCATCGTGGAACAGCTGGTTTAATATTGCACGGCGTTTTGACTCACAATGCTCGAATTCCCATGTGTTGTCAATGTGTTTTAATTTTATATGGGGATCGGAAAGAACA
This sequence comes from Clostridium sp. AF19-22AC, assembly GCF_003479085.1. NCBI lineage: Bacteria > Bacillati > Bacillota > Clostridia > Eubacteriales > Clostridiaceae > Clostridium > Clostridium sp. AF19-22AC. Next base: position 275,724 of record NZ_QUGN01000001.1, read on the forward strand.
TAGAGTCTCTTCAGTGTCGCGATATCATTGTCCAGTGTGGTTTTGCTTACATACATTTCATCTTCCAAATCATATTGGTTCAATGGGACCTCTGACAGGCACAGCTGGAAAGTCAGATAGCGGATACGGTCCTCTCTGGTTGACAACATATCGTCTGTTTTGAACTGCTCCTGAAAGGACTTCATATCTGGGCATTCTAAAAAGTACCCCTTGCTACGTTCGGCAGATATTCTGGCGCCACAGGCAGTGAGGGCCTGATTGATTTCAACAATATCGTTGCGTATAGTGCGGGGGGAAACACCGAGCTGCTTGGCTAATGTCTGTCCGGTAATATGTGAGGTCTGATTCTGTATCAGGTTCAAAAGCTTGCGCTGCCTTAAAGACAATGTGATAGATTCCATATAAAACTCCTTTTCATGGACTTGCAGTGTGTCTGCCCATAGGTTTGAACAGAGATTACAGATTTATAATAACAGAAAATATTTCCTCTTTAAAGAGGAAAAAGTGGATTTGAGACACAGCGGGAAAATAGTTACCATTGTACTTAGAAAAAATGATACCAGAAAAAGGAGACAGACTATGGCATTTGAATTTTTTGTAAAAAGCGATATCACATTTGGCAGAGACTCTGTAAAAGAACTCTCGAAAGTAGTAAAGGGCTGTAAAGCAAAGAAAGTGATGCTTGTTTATGATGCCGGGGTAAAATTTGCAGGTATTGCGGATACCGTGCTTGAGAACCTGAAAGCAGCGGATGTGGAAATTGTGATTTTTGATAAGGTGATTCCAAACCCTACGAATGAGATCGTGGAAGAAGCGGCCGAGATTGCGAAGCGTGAAAATGTAGATACATTCGTGGCAGTCGGCGGGGGCAGCAGTATTGACCTTGCAAAGGCGATTGACGTTTTGATGACAAATCCAGGGCCGATCGGCAGATACGGCGGAATCGGCATGGTAGAAAATGAATTGCTTCCCTTGATCGCAATTCCTACTACTGCGGGGACATCCAGTGAGATTACCAATGTAAGCGCCCTGATTGATACGGAAAAAGTACTGAAGTATGTAGTCATCGACAATAAGCTTGTTCCATCCAAAGTCATCATTGACCCGGAGTTCACAAAGACGATGCCTGCATCGGTAACCGCCTCGACAGGAATGGATGCGATTACACATGCAGTTGAGAGTTATATTTCAAATATGGCGACCCCGTTAACGGAATTTCATTCCTTACAGGGACTGAAAATCATCTACAGTAATCTGCCGGCGGCCGTGAAAGACGGCTCGAACATGGAGGCAAGGGAACAGATGATGCTTGGATGCGTCATCACCGGGTTTGGTTTTTCCAATGCAAACCTGGGGCTGGTACACGGGATTGCCCATACGTTAAGTGCACATTTCCAACTTGCCCACGGGATGGCAAATGCAACGGTTCTGCCGTATGTTATGGCTTTTAACGCGGAAAGCTGTCCGGAGAAAATGGTTGAACTGGCTAAAGCGATTGATCTTCCTGTAACAGGGAATATCGATACCGATAAATATCTTCTCTCAGACGAGCTCTTAAAGCTTACGAAAGAATTAGGCATCAAAACATTGTCAGAGCAGGGGATCAGGGAAGAGGATTTCGAGATGCTGGCCAAAGACGTTCTTCACGAGCCGGTCCTTGGCTTTAATCCGAGACAGAACATTACAAAAGAAGATATCCTTGGTATTTTAAAGAAAGCATATTAACGAAGGTGTATGAAAGAAAGCATCTTAAAGAAAGCTTATATCAAGAAGGGTAACCGATAAAATGCATCTGAAAGGAAGCATTTAAAACAATAGAAGGGAATACAGACATTGAAGAAATCACAGAAAATGAGAATCATCCTTGCTGTTGTGGCAATTTCGTTCATACAGGGGCTGCAGTATTGTGTTTCACCGGTATTGGGGCAGATACAGGAGCATTATTCCGATATCAATGTGTCGCTGGTACAGATGCTGATTACGGCGCCGGCACTGCTCTCTATGATTGTAGCGCTGGTTTCCGGGGGATTAGTGGTAAAAATCAGTAAGAAAAAGCTGCTTCTTTTTGCCGCTCTGGTCGCAGGCATTACCGGATTTCTGCCATATCTGGCGGACAGCTTCTGGCTGCTATTCGTATCGCGTACATTGTACGGAGTTGCATTGGGACTGGCCTGTACCTTGAACACAGCCGTTGTGGCAGAGTTTTTTGAAGGGAATGAGCGGGTTTCCGTCATGGGAATACAGGCGGCGAGCATCGGCATGGGGATGGTAATCATCACGACAGCAGGCGGAAAACTGGGAAGCTTTGGATTTACCTACTCTTACATAACAAATATCATAGGATTTCTTTCCTTCATCGTACTTGCAGTTATGCTCCCCGATACGGGGACGGCTAAGGTAACAAAGACGGAGAGAATCCGGTTAAATAAACGGGTATTCCAGATTGCATTTCTCGGATTTTTAGAATTTATGTTTTTGATTACATTTACGACGAACATCGCGATGCACATAAGCGGGGCACTGGCAGGGGACAGTTCGGTATCCGGTATCCTGACGGGGATTTTCTCGGGGGCACAGATCGTCATGGGGCTGATTCTTGGCAGGGTTGTACGGGTGACGAAGCAGGCGACTCTTCCGGCAGCAATGATAAGCTTTCTGATCGGGGCAGTCCTTTTAATACTCTTTCCGTCCAATCTGCCGGTCCTCATAGCTGCGTCCGTGTTCTGCGGATTCTCGCAGGGGATGTTTATCCCGCAGGCGATGGTGGAGGTGGCGAATGCCGTTCAACCGGTTGCGACAGCTATGGCATCTGCGTGCTTCACCTGTGCAATGAGCTTTGGCCAATTAGTATCGCCAAGTATTTTAAATTCAATATCAAAACTGGTTTTTGGAAATATAAGTACTTCAAATGTGTTTAAAATTGCGGCAGCAGGCATGGCTGTTTCGGCTTTGATTGGATGCCTGATTACATGCCGCAGTGAAAATAAAAGAAGAGGAGAAAAAATATGAAAAAAACATTAGCATTATGCACATCCATTCCGGAAAAACAGATGGAAATCATCAAAGAGCAGTGTGAAATCACGATTTGCGGTGAATTAAAGCATGGCAAAGGAAACGTAACAGAAGATATGACAAAAGAGGAATGCATGGGGCATGAAATCGTAGTACTCGGTGATGAATACGCAGGTGCAGACACAATTACAGCCTGGGCGGAATCCGGGATGAAGTTTATGGGGGTTGCAAAAGGAACGCCTGCAACGGTTGACCATGATGCAATCCAGGCGGCAGGTCTGGAGTTATCTTACACACCGGGAAGAAACCGTGTGGCAGTCGCGGAGTTTAACATGGGACTCATGATAGCGGCGGCAAGGAACCTGACACTGAGCTGTACCGGTTTGTCGAAGGGTGAGCATACCGGTCCTGCGAAGGAAAATATTTACGATGTGCCGGATGTAAAGAATGTTACGTTTGGCCCGCTGGATGAGAATCATCCGTTTACGGATTACGGGATTGGTTTTGAATTATACGGGAAAAAACTGGGAATCGCAGGATATGGCGCGATCGGGCGTGAAGTGGCAGTGAGGGCCCTTGCATTCGGCATGGAAGTTCTGGCCTATGACCCGTATATGCCGGCCGACAGGGTGGAAGCCGACGGGGCGAAGGCTGTGGATCTTGACACGATGCTTTCTGAAAGTGACATGGTCAGCATCCATCTGCCGGTTCTGCCTTCTACAAAGGCAATGGTAAACAAAGAATGGTTTTCCAAAATGAAGCCTTCTGCATATTTAATCAATACGGCAAGGGCAGCAGTCATTGACCAGAAGGATTTGGTTGAGGCACTTCAGAATAAAGAGATTGGCGGAGCCGCGATTGATGTGTACTGGGAAGAACCGGTACCGGCAAACCATCCACTGCTTTCTATGAGAAACGTTGTGTGTACACCGCATATGGCCGGACTTACAACGGATGTTGACAACTGGTCAGGAACCATGATGGGTGACGAGGTCATCGCGTACTTAAAGGGAGAACCGAGAAAGTATATCTGGAAAGTAAGAAAATAGAGGAGGCAGATATGGCAGGAAAGTGTGCTAGAGGAAAAGAAAAATATCCACATCTGTTTGAGCCGGTCAGAATCGGAAACATACGGATGAAAAACAGGATCATCGCGGCTCCGACAAGCCCGAGCATGATTACAACGGAAGGTCATTTTACTCCGGAAATGACAGCATATCTGGAAGAAAAGGCGAAAGGCGGGGTAGGTGTGGTTACCTATGGAGAAGCGATTGTACATTCTGCAACGGGAAAATCACATAATAAGCAGCTTCAGCTGGATTCTTTCGGGGTAAAACAGGGGATGGCGCAGGTTGCAAGGGCGATTCACAATGGCGGGGCCTATGCTAATATCCAGCTTTCCCACGGTGGTATGTATGGTGGTCTTGCAAGCGTCGGAGGAGATCAGGACCGCCCGGCCGTTGCCTATGGACCAAGCCGGATGACAATGCCTGCGGGCGAAGTAGAGGAAATGCCGAGAGAGATGATTTTTGAAATCGTAGAATCCTATAAAACAAGTGCAAAGCTTTGCAAGGACTGTGGGTTTGATATGGTACAGGTCCATGCGGCGCATGGGTGGTTATTCTCTCAGTTTTTATCCCCGGCCTTTAACAAGAGGACGGATGAATTCGGTGGTTCTCTGGAGAACCGTGCGAGATTCCTCCTTATGGCCCTTGATGCAGTAAGAGAAGGCGTGGGACCTCATTTCCCGATTGAAATCCGTATTTCGGGAGATGATTTGAGTACGAATGGCCTTGGAATGGAAGACTGCATAAAAGTTGCCAAAATGGTAGAGGACAAGGTTGATTTGTATAATGTATCCTGCGGAAACCATGAAGACCCTGCACTGTTTTGCAGGACACACCCGTCGGCATTCTATCCCCGCGGCGTCAATGTATATCTCGCGGCAGAGATAAAGAAACAGGTGAATAAACCGGTTGCCTGTGTAGGTTCTTTAAACAATCCGGCCCAGATGGAGCAGATTATAGCAGACGGGCAGGCAGATATCGTGGAGATTGGGCGTGCACTTCTCGCAGATCCTTACCTTGCTAAAAAAGCACTGGAAGATAAAGCTGATGATATTACCCCATGTCTGCGCTGCTATGAATGTTTTGGTGAGACATCTAAGAGCGAGACCTTGAAATGTACTGTGAATCCGACAATGGGGCAGCAGCTGCCTGCTAAATATGGAAAGGCAGCACCAAAGAAACAGAAAAAGGTTCTGATAGCAGGAGGCGGGCCCGCAGGCATGCAGGCGGCTGTCACGCTGGCAGAGCGCGGCCACGAAGTGACACTTGTGGATAAGGCTGGAAAATTAGGCGGCAATCTGCATCCGGCAGGAGCACCTTATTTTAAAGAAGACATTCTGAAATTTGCCCATGTACTTGAGGCGCGCGTAGCAAAAGCCGGTGTGACGGTAGTATTGAATACGGAAGTGACACCTGAATATGTAAAAGCGTTTGCTCCGGATGCATTGTTTGTGGCGATTGGATCGAACGAACTGCGTCCTCCGATTAAAGGCATTGACCTTCCTCATGTGATCATGGCGGTAGACGCGGAATTACACCCGGAAAAACTGGGCAGGAGAGTGGCAATCATGGGCGGCGGACTGGTAGGCAGTGAGGCGGCAGTATCATTTAGCCATGAAGGGAAACAGTGCTCGATTATCGAAATGAAGCCTGCAGTGGCAGAGGAAGTCAATTCCTTTTACCGCGGGGGACTGATGACAGAGGTAGAAAAGTCTGCCGACATTTATGTGAATACCAAAGTAAAAGAAATCATTCCGGCAGGGGTTCTGTGTGAACGTGACGGGGAAGAATTTGTGGTAGAAGCAGACTCTGTCGTATGTGCACTGGGATTCCGATCTCCGTATGACAAAGTAGATGCACTCTGCGAATGTGCAGATGAATATTACATTGTAGGAGACTGCAGCAATGTGGGACAGATTTATCAGGCAACGAACCAGGCATATTACGCAGCACTGCGGGTGTGATAAAAAGGAAGAAAAGAAAGGAAAAAAAGAGATGAAATATGAAAGAATTAGAAAAATTGTATTAGACGCTATTTTAGATGCAGTAAACCAGGGGCTGATCAAAGGAACATCAGGGAACATTGCGCTTCGTGATGACGATGAGGATGTTGTTGCAATTACCCCGAGCGGTATTGCTTACAGCACAATGAAAGCAGAAGACATTGCAATTGTAGACTTAAACGGCAAATGGCTGGACGGACCATACAAGCCATCTTCAGAAGTGCCGATGCATACTGCTGTTCTGCGTGCAAGACCGGATGTGAAAGCAACCGTACATACTCATGCAATGTTCGCAACAATCATGGCAATGGGAGACGGTGAAATTAAGGCAACAACACCGCCGCAGTGTGAATTCGTGCCGGTTCGGGTAGTGCCTTTCACAATGCCGGGAAGCAACGATCTGGCAGAAAAAGTCGCAGAAGCTTTAGGGGAAGATGGCAGAGCCTGCTTAATCAAGAACCACGGAATGTTCTGCTGTGGAAAAGATATGAAGGCGGCGATGGCAGCTACAGTATATACAGAGGAAATGGCAATCACAGAGTATTATGCAAGACTTCTTGGTAATTATGAACCAATGCCGCAGGAGGCTGTCGACGCTATGCAGGCGTTGATCAAAGCCGACCAGGCCGTGTAAGAACCGGAGGAATTTTTATGGGAGTATTGGACCAGATTTATGAAAAAGCAAAAGTAAATCCTCAGAGAGTAGCTTTTCCGGAGGCGGCAAATGAAAAGATGATGCAGGCTGCCTATGAGACTGGAAAAGAAGGCTTTATCAGGCCAATCCTTGTAGGTGATGCGGCCGAATTAAACGCGCTGTGTAAAGAAAGAGGATATGAGACAGAAGTATTTACGATTGTTGATATTCAGGAAGAAACATACAGACAGAAATTAATTGCTGATTATGTTGCACTTCCGGGAACGCTTCTTAAGGAGAGGGCTGTTGGAAGGCGTATGGAGAATCCGCTGTATTTTGCGATGGTGATGCAGGCTGTGGGGGAAGCGGATGTGACATTTGCCGGAATTGATAATACAACCGGTGACGTGCTGATTGCAGGGCAGACGATCATCGGCTTACAGCCGGGAATCAGCACCGTATCAAGTATCGGACTCTGTGATATTCCCGGATTTGAAGGCAGCGAAGGGACTCTTCTTGCGGTGGGCGACAGTGCGGTGTGCACGAATCCGAGTGCCGGGCAGCTTGCGGAAATAGCAGTTTCTGCCTGTGATACAGTAAAGAGCCTGCTTGACTGGGAGCCGAGATGCGCGATGATTAGTTACTCTACGCTTGGCAGCGGCCAGAGCGAGCTGGTTGATAAGGTTGTGGAAGCACTTCATATCGCACAGGAAAAACGCCCTGACTTAAAAATAGACGGGGAATTCCAGCTTGACGCCGCCATCAAACCAGAGGTTGCAGCGAAGAAGGTTTTAAGAGAAAGCGAAGTTGCAGGGAAAGCCAACGTATTGATCTGGCCGGACCTGAATGTAGGCAACACGGCCGTGAAATTAATTCAGACATTCGGCCATGCGGATGCGTACGGACCGATGCTGCAGGGATTTAACAAGGTGGTTTGCGACTGCTCAAGAGGGGCGCCGGTTTCAGAAATCAAAGGAAACACTGTGATCAGTGCAGTGCGTGCTGCGGGAAACAAATAACATATTTTGTGGTTAGTGAAACTGAAGGGACGGGGTTATGATGGCGGAGAGTGTGAAAATAATCATCGCAGATGCACGGCTTGCTGAAGGAAAGGAAGCATATTTACTTTCACAGGCTGCACCCTGTTATGTGAAGAAGCACAAAGCATCAAAGATTAAAAAGGATGCCCTTCAGGAGCTTGTCACAGGATATCTGCTGAAACACTACCTTGACATCAGTAAAGATGAACAGCTTACTTACAACATGTATGATAAACCTTCCCTTGCATCGGCAGAGACATGTTTTAACATCTCACACAGTGGGGATTATGTTGTGCTTGCAATCGCGGATTGCGAGGTCGGTGTTGATATTGAAAAAGTCATGCCATTCCATGAAGCAACTGTTAAGAAGGTATTCCATACAAAACAAAAAGAAGAATTATATAAAACAGAGGGTCTGGCAAGGAATGAGAGGTTTACTCAAATGTGGACCCAGTGTGAGGCCAGGCTCAAACTGAAAGGGGTCGGATTCGCTGAAGGGTGGGACAAGGCGAAAGAATTAGAAGAGTGCTGTAGTTTGTATACAACCAGAATTGACGATTATTTCATATCCTGTGCCACAGAAAATCCGGCTGACATTGAGATAGTAACTTTAAATAACGAAGATGAAAAATGGAGGAAAGAATTATGACAAGAGAAGAAGTAGTAGCAAAGATGATCGAGTATGCGGCAATGGCATTTCAGGCAGATGCGGCAAATATCAATGAAAACACAAACATTGCAGAGGAACTGGGCGTTGCATCTACACAGAGGGTAGCCATGAGCGCTTCTATTGAGAATGACTTTGATGTCATGATCCCGGTTGCAAGATTCGGAAATTATAAGACAATCGGAGAGTTGGCAGACTTTGTAATGGAAGAAATGTAAGAGGTGGTACTGTGGTACATAATGTGAAAATTGGAAAAAATATGAGGAGTGTGTCCATCGTTGGAGTCGGTGCAACGCCGTTTTTTAACGGGATAACCAATCCTCAGTACAAAGGGCTTACAAACGGTGAGTTATTTGGATATGCGGCTCTGGATGCAATGAAAGATGCGCATGTGGAGCCGAGGGATGTTCAGTATTTCTTCCACGGTTCTGCAAATCCGCACGTGTTAAACGGATGTATTACACCAAACCTTCAGGTTGCCGACTGGTTTGGCATGAGAGGGAAAGGCTCCATCTCACATTCGGAGGGGTGCTGTACAGGATATATAGCACTCGAGGAGGCTGTCTTTGCGGTGGCAAGCGGCGCCTATGAGGTCGTTCTTTCCGGCTGCAGTGAACAGGGTACCGGTATGCCGGACGGCAACACGCCGGACCATATGCGTACGGCGCTTACTTCAGAAGTATTGTTCCCGGATCTGGACTCTATTTTTGACCGGGCTTATGGAAGATACTTAGGCGGCGGGCCGGGGATGAACCATGATGACTGGATCAACTTCTATGCCAAAGAAAACGGACTGACGCAGGAACAGGTGGATGATGTGCTGAACCATCAGGCGTATCATTTCAGGCGGGCGGCAGAACTGTGTCCCCGGGCGATTCGCAGGACTCCTTATGAAAAGCTTGCAAAAGACGCCGGATATGATGATGTCTGGGAGTACATGAGATCCCCGCACAATCCGAAGATGACGCAGTATTTAAGGACTTCCAGTGATTCCTGCGTGGCGGACGGTGCGGCCTGCTGTATCGTAGTGCCGACAGAAATTGCACATCAGTTCTGTGACAAACCGGTCGAGGTACTGGCGACGGGGGCTTCCGTATTGGATGCAATCGTGCCCCATCTAGAGAAAAAAGCGACAGCAGAGGCAGCGCGCCAGGTCTTTGAAGCGACAGGACTTACTGCGGATGATATGGATTTACTGTACGTCAATGATTTTATCGGTTCATCGGCATTCCTTGCGGCAGAAGAGATCGGTTATCTACCGAAGGGTGAAGGCTGGAAATATGCTCTTGACGGACGGCTGGCATATGACGGTGACAAGCCAATGAATACAAATGGCGGACGTACCTCTTACGGACATGCATTTGGTGCATCCGGAATGGCGGATGTATTTGAAGCAGTGACACAGATGCGTGGAGAGGCCGGAGAACGTCAGATCAAAAAAAGACCGAAGCATACTTTCTTAAGAGGATTTGGCGGAGCACAAAACGTCCGGGCTACAATCTTAAGAGCTAACTTTTAGGGGGTGATGAGGATGGATCAGAATAGAATCAGCACGGAAGAATTTTGGAATCCGGAGCATGTAGTGGAAAAATTCTGGAACGGCTTACAGGAAGGAACCATTTATGCAAAAAAATGTAAGGAATGTGGAGCAATTGAATTCCCCCCGCATCATGCCTGCAATTCCTGCGGTTATCACGATACAGAGTGGACAACGCTGGCGGGAAAGGGCGTGCTGAAAACATTTGTATTTACAGGAGCATTAAACGCAAGGCTTGAACTGGAAGACAGAGGACTGAAATATGTCTGCGGAGAAGTCCAGTTCGATGAAGGACCGGAAATGAATGCCGTTATCCTTGGAATTAATAAGAAAAAAGCACGGGAAATTTCCGATAAACTTCCAGTGAGAGTCCGCCCTGTATTCTTTGATATGGGAAGATATACGACTCTTTTCTTCGAACTTGATGAGTAGAGGAGGAGAAGGACTTGGAAAAATTAAATGTGCTTCTGGTAACCGGCCTGCTGACTGCAGAGCATCAGGGACGGCTGATTACACAGCGATTGAGGGAGCTTCTGGAGGCGACCGGCCGTTTTCGGGTTGCGATTGTAGAAGAGTTCCGTAATATTACACCCGCTTTTTTAAAACCATACGACGTATTATTTATAGATTACGACGGGAAAACATGGCCTACAGACAAGGCACAGAGGTTTGGGGAACAAAGCGAAAAAGCGGTTTATGATTTTGTCTCAGAAGGAAAGGGAATCGTATTCTATCATTCATCCGTCTGGGTGGATGCGGACTGGCCGGACGAATGGAGAAAACTTCTGGGCGGCTATTGTGCAATGGAAAAAGGGTGCAGGCGCTGTCCGAAAGATGACCATTTCGTGGAAACAATGGATGAAAACCACCCTGTAACAAAAGGAATTGATAAGAAATGGATGAATGTTTTCGATGATTTATTTACACATCTGATCATTCATCCTGAAGCAAACGTTCATGTACTGGCAGCTATATTTGACGACGTTGAAAATTACAGGGTTCCAGGTTTTCCACCGCCGCACCACCCGGTAGATATTCCGGACGGAAGGCTTGAAAATATGGAAGGGGTCAACCAGTATACACCGGTAATCTGGACAAATGAATATGGCAGAGGCCGTGTCTTTGTGACATCCATCGGACACTGGGAGGCTCTTGACCGTTTTAACTTTATTACGATGCTTGTCCGCGGCGCAGAGTGGGCCGGGACAGGCGAAGTTACCCTTGAAAAACCAGACAGGTCCGGTAATAACCGTTTAAAATTATTTCCGTATTATTAAAAAAGTGCCGCATTGCTGCGGCGCTTTTTATCTAAAAGGAGAAGAATAAGTATGTTTAAAATATTTACAATCAATCCGGGATCTACATCCACTAAGATTGCACTTTTTGAAGATGAAACAAAAGTATTTTCTAAGAATGTTAACCATGCAGCAGAAAAGCTGGCACAGTATCCGGCAATCTCCGACCAGCTTGAATACCGGAAAGAGACGATCGACACGCTATTGAAAGAAAACAACATTTCTCTTGACGGAGTCACCGCATTTGTCGGACGGGGCGGCGGACTGCTTGCAATGGACGGAGGTACCTATGAGGTGGATGACATTGTTCTCGATCATGCAGTACGCGGTGCAAATGGAGTTCAGCATCCGGCGATGCTGGGACCGCAGATTGCACATGAATATGCAAGGCTATACCATGCAAAAGCCTATGTGGTGAATCCGCCGGATGTCGATGAACTGCAGGACCTCGCAAGAATGACGGGGATTAAGGGCGTGTACAGGACTGTACATTTACATGCGTTGAATTTAAAAGAGACTGCAATCCGACATGCTGAAAGTATGAATAAAAAATATGAAGACTGTAATTTTATCGTCTGCCACATCGGCGGCGGAATCTCGATTTCTGCCCATCGAGGCGGGAAGATGGTAGACGGATATGACATTGTCGGGGGCGAAGGCCCGATGGCGCCAACAAGATGCGGCAGTATTGCGGTATCAGATATCCTGAAATATTGCAGAGACAAGGATCTGGGAGAAGTGAAACAGCTCTGCACAAGAAACGGCGGATTCGTCAGCCACCTTGGCATTTCCGATGCGTTAGAGGTGAGCAGCCGTGCAAAAGGCGGCGATCCATATGCAGCGATGCTGTGGAACACCATGATTTACCAAATTGAGAAATGCATCGGTTCGATGGCGGCAGTGCTTCATGGAAGAATCGATGGGATTCTGCTTGGCGGCGGAATGGTCTATAACGAAGACCTTGTGTCACAGATTAAAGACACTTGTGAATGGATAGCACCGGTAACTGCATACCCGGGCGAGTTCGAAATGGAGGCTATGGCTGCAGGAGCGGTCAGGGTCTTAAGTGGAAAAGAAGAACTGAAAAAATACAGTGGGGAATGTAGGTTTAAAGGGTTTGACTTTTAAACAAAACAGGAAGTCCGCCGCATCTCTATTTTTGTTGTATAGATGCGGCGGACTTCCTGTTTATGCAGTATAGCCTCGTAACATTACTATTCAGGGATTTGGACTGTTACATAGTTTTAAGAGTCCTCTTTCAATGAAGCGATAAGTTCCTGAATAGTTTCCACAGATTCTTCCAGTTCATCAGCGATTTCCTCCGGACTTTTTCCTTTAGACAGCTTCTTTTTTAACTGTTCAATTAACTTATCCTCACGACCTTCTTCACGCCCTTCACTACGACCTTCCTCCCTGCCGCGGCTTAGTCCCTCGGTATATGCCTCTTCACGCTGTACCTCGATGTCCATGTCATAATCATATTCGGCTATCAGCATATTGATCACCTCACTGCCTTTCTTTCTTAGATAGTCTGCGAGAATACCGGAATCTATGCACTGCTCGATGGTATGTTTGAAGGCATCGCTGTCCCCTTTCGACTGATAATCCCGTAAAATATCGACGAACTGTCCGTATTCCTTCAGAACCCTGCATTTTTCCAGAACCTTATGCTGCTGGGCCGGATTGATATTGATCACTTTTACTTCCAGGTCAAGCATAGGGGGACCATCCTGAACCATATAAGCATCTGAAAGTTTTAGGACCTTTTCATTTACCCAGTCTTTCTCGCCGTTGTAGAACGTGTAAAACTCAGGCTTTGGAAGCTTTACCAGCTTTTTCTTATACCTGTCCCTGACTGGAACAATTTTCTCATACGCCCGCCCGATATACATCAGGCTCCGAAGCGGCATGTTCTCATTGATGGTAGACTGGTGTTCCCCGAACACCATGACCTTCCCGCCGACCCCAAAGGAGACATCATTCTTGAAGTTCAGATACAGGATATCGTCTACGCGTATCTTCTGTATCAAGGTTCCTTCGGGCAGCGGTTCATCATGAAGTGCATTATATAGCGAGATATCATTCTCTTCCGCCAGTGCGTCTTCGAAGAATAGGTCTACAAACATGCTGTTCTTGTATTCTCTGTTTTCTTTTACTGTCATAAGCACCCTCCTTTGTGCTTTGTTCCATTCACAGGAGAGGCTCGTTTTTGGGTAACTGCCTGTAGATTTTGAACAGCCACAGTTTCCTTATACATAGAGTATAAGAAATAC